>JALYXC010000423.1 GCA_030947315.1 Verrucomicrobiota bacterium
AGCATACACTGAAAATGTGGCGCGATCGCCCATTTGATTGGTGCTGCTGACTGGTTGTTGTACGATGGCGGGAATAGTGGGCAGAATCGGAGTCGAAATTCCGTTGGTCATCACTTGTTGAATTTCACTTTGGGTCAAAACTCTTTCCCAAAGGGCGACCTCATCAATAGACCCAATAAAACTGTTCGCGGCCACAGCGGCGCGCACCAACGCTCCCACGGTGGTCGTGTTAAAACTAAAAGTGCCCGCGTTCGTATAATTAAAATTGGTGGCATCAAGAACTCCGTCCACATAAAAACCAGCGACGCCATTATTATCCACCCAGGCGATATGATGCCAGGTATCATCAAAAACCACAGCGCCCGAAACTCTATGGTTAAGAAGCGCAGTATTGGCATCATTTCGGAGAAGAACATCGAACTTCGAATTATTGGCGGCAGTCTGTCCGGTTTGTAGTAACAACAACGGATTGTTGCTATTAGTGCTCGCTTCGGTGAAAAGATATTTGGCGGTCTGAGCTGCGCCCTTTACCCACATCATGATCGTGTAAGGGCCCGTTTTATAAATGGGCAAGCCCGACACTTGATTGTTGGTGGAATGAGTAGTTCCTAAATATTGAGGAGGAACAGCGCCATTGAATGAAAAGGCATTTCCCCGCTGGCCAGGAACAAGAGTCGGACCATTATTAAGTGTCAAATTATTTCCAAAAGCCAGATCGGGCGTCGTGACGCCATCGGTGGTTTCAAACGGCCAATAAGAAACCAGTCCGGTATTAATATCGGCAGAAGCAATCGCCAGGTTGAGGAATAAAAAACCGAGAGTGGAGCATCGAGTAATAAATTTCATAATTTTTTTTGAGACAAATAAAATAATACATTGGGCGCTCAATAACGCAAATCAAAATTCCAAAAAGACGGCGAAAAGACAAAATCTAGAAAAAAGCGATTGGGAAAGCGTGAGGAGCCTTATCTGCGCTTAAAATTCTAAACTACTGCAGCGGCGGCGTGGTGGGAGGGATTCGGTTATTTGCGCTGGTGGATGGCGCTAAATTGTATTTTACCAAAATTGGAATAAAATCGGGATGAGTTTGCCCGTAAACCTGCAAATTTTTCACAAAGGATTGCAACGCCGGCTCGCCACTTTTTTGATATTCGGCCACGACCTGGGTCACGCGCAGCCGATAATTAGCCAAATCTTTTCGAATAGAAATTGTTTGGCGCAATAAATACAAATTGACGCCGCCCGTGAAAAGAAGAAGCGCCGCCAGCGCACCGTGAAAAAATTTCCACATCGTCCGCTGTTCCGCCGCCAAATTTTCCAAACTCAGTTCCGAAGATATCGCCGGAGTGATCGCAGGAGCGCGGACCGGATCCAGATTCAGATTTTCAGGGTCATTCATATTATTTTGATGGAGAAGGCGAATTGGTGGAGCGCGGTTTTAATCCGATATTTTGCAAAATAGGATCAATGGCCGGATTGTGTTTGCTATATTCCATCGTGTCGGTGGCCAGCGCGCGAATGAAATTTTGTCTGCTCTCCACCTGGGCGGCCTGGTATTGCAGCGAACGTAACTGGCCCGTGCCGCGCAAGTAAAAAAAAGCGAAGAGGAGAGCGACTAAAGCGCTAATAAATAAAAGGCCAATCAAAACGAGTGTCAGAGAATTTTTTCCCATAATTTTTCGCAAACTAACCATTCGGCGAGTTTTGTTCAAATCTTTTTTATACTTATTTGAAAATGATTTTCATTTGCGAAAATCCATTTTTCATTTCATGATTCCAAAACAAATGGATCAAACCAGCGCCGGGCCAATTTTTAAACGGCTTTACCACGAGATTTCCATGAGGTGGCATGGATAGTTTGGGCGTCCATCGGCCTCGGAACGTCGCCTGGGCGCGCGCCGCGGCGTTGCTTTATGGCGATTGGGGAACGAGCAAAGCCTATGTGATCGGTGCGGCTTTCGCTTTGCCAGTTGCCACGGCCGCGGGGGAAATTTCACTCGGATACAGCGCGTTGCCCATTATTTTAGCGGTTTGCGCACTGACGGCAATCGTCGGCTACAACTACGCCATCATCTGCAAACATTTTCCTGACGGCGGCGGCGTTTACTCCGCGGCGCGAAGTCAGAGCAGTTTATTGGCGGTCATTGGCTCATTATTGCTTGTGGCAGATTTAACCGTCACGGCCGCTTTGAGCGGATGGTCGGCGATGGTTTATTTTAAAGTCCCGTCCCATTTTTTAATCTGGGCCACGATGGCTCTAATTCTTTTTGTCGGAGCGATCAATTATTTCGGCCCAAAACATAGCGGCAGCATGGCTTTGTCGCTGGCCCTGCCGACCGTCATTGTCGTGGTGCTCATTATTGGAATGAGCGCGCCCCATTTAACTTTTAAATTCTTGCAACCAACGCATCAAAGTTTCGCGACAAACTGGAAAGCCTTTGTTGGAATTATTCTTGCGTTAAGTGGCGTTGAAGCGATTGCGAATCTCACCGGCGTAATGAAACTTGATCCTGGTTCTTCGCCAGAAAAACCGACCGTCGCAAAAAACGCGAAAAAAGCGATTTGGGTCGTTGCTTTGGAAGTGGTATTGGGAACAGCCTTGCTGGGCTGGGCGATGCTGTCACTGCCGCCAGATTTATCGCCGGAAATGCATCATCGTTGGGATGAAATGTTGAGTGTTTTGGCCGAACAATATGGCAGCATGAGCTTTGGTCCGGTTTTCGGAAAAATTTTCGGCACGGTCGTTGGAATCATTGTTGCCTTGCTTTTGTTGAGCGCGGTCAACACCGCCATCGGCGCGTTAATTGGCTTGATGTACCTTTTGGGCCGCGATGGAGAAATGCCCAAGCCGTTCATTCGCTTAAATCGCCAGGGCGTGCCTTGGTTGCCGCTGGCCATTGCCACTCTATTGCCTTTGCTGGTCGTCGCCTTTTCGCCCAATCAAACTTCTCTGATGGAACTTTACGCGATTGGTGTAGTCGGCGCGATCACGGTCAATCTCGGCTCCTGTCTGGCCAACAAGAATCTCAAATTAAAATGGTCTGAGTATATCGTCATGGCGTTGACCTTTCTGGTTCTGTTTTGCGTGGAATTGACTTTGGCCAAAACCAAACCCAACGCGCTCTTTTTTATCGTTTGCATTTTACTGGTGGGATTAAGTTTGCGCACCTGGGCGCAAAGGCGGGCCGGTTTGCGCACGATCACCGTGACGCATAAAGTAGCCGCCGCCGTCACTCCGGAATCATTCAGTAATTTTCAACTTAATCTCAGTCCAGGCCAGTCTATTTTGGTGGCCGCGCGCGGCATGACTCCCGTTTTGCGATTTGGTTTGGAAGAAGCGCGCCTCCGCCAAGGTTCCCTCTATGTTTTGTTCATCAAAGAACTTGCGGTCAATCTGCCTGGACCTTTGAGCGCCGACAAACCCAGATGGCAGGACGATCCGCAAGCCGCCGAAATCATGTATGGCATGTTGGAACTCAGCCAAAAAAATCAGGTGCCGATGGTGCCGATTTATGTCGTCAGCGAAAATCCCGCTTCCACCATCCTCGATCTTTCCGCGACCTTGGGCATAGATATTCTAGCGCTCGGTTCTACACATCGAACGCGATTGATTTCTCTGCTCAAAGGAAATGTCGTCACGGAAGTCGCCAAGGATCTCCCCGAAAATATTCAACTGATTATTTACGGATAATCTAACGAAATAGTTAGATGGTTAGTTGTCATTTTATACCGCCGAGTTTTTGTGGTGGCCAATAACAAAATGAAATGCGACCGAGGATTTTCTTGCGCGGGACGCTGCCCCAAAAGCGGCTATCGAAGCTGTTAGTCGAATTATCACCAAGTACGAAATAGCAACCGCTCGGGACTCTCACATCAGTCTGTAGCGAAAATGTCTGAGCATGTGGCGGAAGGTCGTAAATAATTTCTCCCATCGCGTTACTGACTGACACCTGCTTGTCATTAATAAACAATTTGCCCTCCGAAATCCGCACATGGTCGCCAGGTTCTCCAGTGACCCTCTTGATATACATCCTTGCAGACGGCAACGAAGCGATGCCGTCAGTCTTGAAAACAACAACATCTCCACGATGAGGCCGACGAAAGAGAAATGTCAGGCCTTCCATCATAACGTGGTCTCCGGAGGATACCGCAGGTGTCATCGCC
>JALYXC010000424.1 GCA_030947315.1 Verrucomicrobiota bacterium
GTCGTAGGTCGCAATAGGTTGCCGCCAGTTACACGTCGCACCATATATCTCGCGGCGCAAAATTGCAGCGTGGAGATTAAGAAAATCACAATTGACATCTCAACCAAACGGCCTCCCAGCAGCAACGTAACGATAATTCCCAGTCCTCCTAATAGTTGAATAGTTCCAGATAGAAATCGTGTGAGATAAAGTTTCGCCAATCCCTCCACCAAAGCCAGATGGGGCTTAGCCTGCAGCGATAAGAGCGCTGAGGTACCCAGTAAATACCACGCAATCATTACCGTGCTGCTATTATCGGAAAGCAGCTTTCCCATGGGCAAAAAGACGTGATAAAGTAATACCAACCCAGCCATGGCAACCAATCCTACTTTCAGAAAAAGGCGATTGGCCACATGATAAATATCGCTCACTCCCAGCCATCCGGGCCGTGTTACGATGAAATCGGTGGTGGGCGGGACTACTCCCGGTTGCGCGTGAAGCGAGTAGGAAACCTGTCGCGCAATCACAAAACTCAATCCAAAGTCCGTGAGGTTAATTATGGCCAGTATACTTTGGAATGAGAACCATAATCCCGCATGCTCCGGGCTTAAGATTTTCATGATAATCGGCAACACGATCAGTGCGGCCAAGGCCCCGCATGCCTGCTGATACCAACCCGCCAAAGTCCCAATCCGAGCAGGATGATTCTCTATCCACTCAGTAATTCCCAAGCGGGTCATGGCTATGAATTGGGTTACATTGGCCGTCACTACGCAGAAAAAAACCTTTGATAAAATTCCGAACGGACATCCCCGTTCCAAGCGTAAAGGAAAGCTGATTTCATGTAATTAGAACTGTTTTCATTTTTTACTCTTTGCCGCGCCATCCGCGCTGACTTGTGGCAGGATAAAACAGAGAAAAGCAATTGCACAATATAAAATTAAGGAGCAGGTGGATTTTTTCACGCAAATGTCAGGGACAGGAGATTTGGCAAGCGTTAACCAAGCGGGAGCCATAATTGCTCAGGCTGATAATTAGCGAGTATGAATTTTAGAAAAGCAACTAACGTCCGCCGTCTTTCCTTTCCATCGACGTACAAAATCAAACAAGTCGCAAAATTTTCTTTTAATCCATGTTCATTTTCGCTTAAATTTTAAATCGTAAAAATATTAATGAACTTTATTCAAAAATTCACGGGCAGCCGATGGAACTGGTTTTTAAAAGGCCTGCCCTCTCTACCTCGCTCTCACGCACTTTTCCGCGCCAAACGTTACACTTTGACTTCCTCGACTCGCTGTCAAAAACTCTGGGATCAATGTGACCAAATTTTTCAATCCAACGTACCGGGAGATCTGGTGGAATGCGGCGTCTGGCGGGGCGGTTCGGCGGTGATCATGGCTTTGGCGGCCCGTCATTTTAAACAGCAGAGGAGGATTCATCTTTTCGACTCTTTTGAAGGGCTTCCCGAACCCACGGCCGCCGATGAAAAGGCAGCGAAAGATTATAGCGAAGGAAAGGCGTCGGGTTCTTTGACGTCCATCGGCAAGTGCAGTGTGGGTTTGGAGGAGGTAAAAGATTTGCTTTTGAACAAACTTCAATTCGATAAATCTTTCATTCATTTTCATGTGGGTTGGTTCCAGAATACCATTCCGGCCGATGCTGAAAAGATGGGCCCGATTGCTTTGCTCCGGTTGGACGGCGATTGGTATGAGTCCACTCGCATTTGCCTCGAATACCTTTACCCTAAAATATCTCCGGGCGGTCTTGTCATTTTGGATGATTATCATTTTTGGGTCGGCTGCAAAAAGGCCACTAATGAATATCGTGAGCAACATGGGATTACGGCGCCCATCCAGGAAATAGATGGTGACGCGATTTATTGGATGAAAGATTAAAAAAGACTCCGACTAAAAATGAGGACGCTCTTTCGCCCGAAAACTTCAAGATAAAAGCAGATTAGGAAAGACCCGATTTTTCTCCGCTCAACGTTGGCAAGGAATATTTTTTCAAACCAGTAAGTTGACAAAACATGTGGCCCATGAAAAGAGGAACGTTTTTCAGATATCGTCGCCCCAGTCGCCGGGGTTCCGAACAAACACGATAAAACCATTCAAACCCGGAGCGCTGAATCCAGCGGGGAGCCTGTTTAATTCGGCCGCTGTGAAAATCAAAAGCGGCTCCCACTCCAACCATTAAAGTCGTTTCAAGTTTCGGCAAAAATTCAGCCATGAATTTTTCCTGCTTGTGTGTGCTCAACCCGATCCACATAATATCTGGTTTCGTTTCGGCAACCATTTGCTGAAGCGATTTTTCTTCCTCGGTATTTAAAGGTCGAAAGGGCGGCTCGAAAATCCCTACAATTTGCAGAGCGGGAAAACGTTTCTCCATTTTGTTTTTTAATTCCTGAGCCGCGCCATTAGCTCCACCATAAAAAAAATGGCGAAAGCCCTGCGCCGCTGATATTCCGAAAATTTCCAGCATTAAATCCGGTCCATAAACCCGGTTCATTTTTTTAAATCCGTTCAATTTCCCCAGCCAAACCAGCGGCATTCCATCCGGTGTGCAAAGAAAAGCCTGGTTGTGGATGGCGCGAAGCGGCGCGTCCTTTTGCGATTGCATAATGCCGTGAATATCGCGCACGCAAACATATCCTTTCTTTTTTTCGGCAATTGCTTCGGCGAAGGCCTCTTTCGCCAGATCCAAATTGATGGCGCTGACCCCGACTCCCAAAACGTTGACTCGTTCAATTTTCATCTTCAATTTACGAAATAAAGTAGCCAAGGAAATCATTTTTTAGCAAATAAGGAAACGAAAAAAACTTTGCGCTTCTATTTTGCTTTTCTCGATAATTTTCTTTTCGTTTCAACTCAGTTCTCCTAATTTTTAGCGATGCCAAGTTTTGATATTGTTTCGGAGGTCAGTTCCATGGAAATTGAAAACGCGGTCAATCAGGCCAAAAAAGAATTGGCCACGCG
>JALYXC010000430.1 GCA_030947315.1 Verrucomicrobiota bacterium
GTCGGCCACGGATCACCTTTGGCAAAACCTTTTTGCGCAGTGTAATTCTTCAACCAGAATTCGCTCACCGCCAAATGAAATTGATTTGTTTTCGCGACAGCTTCCGCCTTCATTTTTTCGTAAATTTCTTTCGGTGGTGGTTGGCCGCGCCGCAGAAATGGACGATCGCCCGCGCCCGCTAAATTCAAGGAAAGAATTTCACTTTTATTTTTCAGCGCCGCGAGAATGTCGTTGGCCAGTTGCGTTCCGGCGGATTGCAAATCTTCCGGAGTGGCGGTTCTAAACCGATTATTTTTTAAATCAGCCAGCGCGCGTGGACGAACATCGCCCGCCAATCCTTGCACAAATTGGACATGAATTTGAGCGCCGATTTTTTCGCGCAAAACAGTGCGGGTCACTCCAGGAAAATCGGCGGAAATTCCAGCAATCGCATATCCATAAACAATCACTGGATGGCAGGCGTAAGAAAAAATAAGCGCCGCCGGTTTTTTGTTTTGTGGAGTGAGTTTCATCACCCAAACTTTTTCGGCCATGGGCCCATTTGGATTGGGCAGCATGGCGACGGCGCCCATTTTGTTTTTGCCGCGGCGATTGATCGCCACTTGCGAGCGGCCTTCGAACACTTCGACTTTTACCGGCGACATTTCCTGAGCCGCTGCGCGCGCCGCGAGAATTATTTTTTCTTTAAGCGCTTTGAAATATTCGATCTCGATTTCTGGAGCCGGGGCCACACCGGCCATCAAATCACGAATCATATAAGGGCCGCTGTGCGTGTGAGAACAGTTCAGCACGGTTAGATTCCATTCCACACCGAGTTCGTGCACGAGGGCGAGACGAATCTCATCGCTCAATTTGTGCGACATGCCGACCAGATCCAGCGAGACAAGAACAAAGCCAGTTCCTTTCGCATCTTTCAAAAAAAGAACTTGCCCAAAAAGCGGGTCGAGAATTTTTTTGGCCGTGGTGGAAGGCGCGCCGCGCCCGCCCAAAGCAATGCCTAAAGGCGGCGTGATTTCAATTTCTGACCAACCGGCCGTGCCCGAAAAATCATTCTGCTTTTCGCTCCGTCCAAAATTGACCGATAAACAAAATAAAATGATGCCGAAAAAAAATTTTAATGGTCGTTTTGGCAAAACCATGAATTTGATTTTTACTGATTGGCCGAAATGAGCGAGGAAAATTTTATTTCGTCGCCGCGAACGATTCTTTATTTTTTGACTTTCCATTTTTTAATGGAATACGATGGCGCGCTAAAATGTCTGAATCTTATCCAAAACATTACTGCGGACTCTTCGGAATTTATGGTCATCCCAATGCCGCCGAATTGACTTATTACGGCCTTTACGCATTGCAGCATCGCGGCCAGGAAAGCGCCGGCATTGTCTCTTGCGACGGCCGGCAATTTCGTATTCACAAAGATATGGGACTGGTCTCGCAAATTTTTGATGGCAACGTTTTGAATAATTTAGCGGGCTCAATGGCGATCGGTCATACGCGTTATTCGACGACAGGCTCATCGCATTTGCGCAATGCCCAGCCGCTGACGGTGGATTGCGCGCGTGGTCAAATCGCCATTGCGCATAATGGCAATCTCACCAATGCCGCGTCATTGCGCGAAGAACTCGAAACGCAAGGATCGATTTTTCAAACGACGGTTGACAGTGAAATTATTTTGCACCTCATGGCGCAACCGACCCTCGGCGGCAATGAAAATAATTTAGTGCAAACAATTCGCCGCATCGAAGGCGCTTATTCACTGGTGATTATGACCGAGCAGGAATTAATCGGCGTGCGGGATCCGTATGGTTTTCGGCCGTTGTGTCTCGGCAAAGTGGGCGAAGCCTGGGTTCTGGCCAGCGAAACCTGCGCGCTCGATTTGATTCATGCAAAATTTATTCGTGACGTTGAACCGGGCGAAATTATCATTATCAATCAAAATGGTTTTCGCAGTCTGCAAGCTTTTCCCGAACACGAACGACGCGCCTTTTGCATTTTTGAATATGTCTATTTCGCGCGGCCTGATAGCAATATCGCCAATCGAAATGTTTATAAAGTCCGCGTCAATCTGGGCCGCGAACTGGCCCGCGAACATCCGGTCGAAGCCGATTTAGTGATTCCAGTTCCAGACAGCGGCAACTCCGCCGCTCTCGGTTATTCGCTCGAATCGGGCATTCCCTACGAAATGGCTTTCGTGCGAAATCATTACGTCGGCAGAAGTTTTCTGCAACCCTCGCAACTGATTCGCGATTTCGATGTGCGCGTGAAATTAAATCTCATCACCGAAATCGTAAAAGATAAACGCGTGATCATTGTGGACGATTCGATTGTGCGGGGAACAACCTGCAAAGCGCGCGTTAATAATTTAAAAGAAGCTGGCGCGAAGGAAGTTCATGTTCTCGTGAGTTGCCCGCCGCATCGCAATC
>JALYXC010000437.1 GCA_030947315.1 Verrucomicrobiota bacterium
TTGCACCAATAAATCCAACCGTCGGGACCGAGATACGGCCCGTGCAAATCATTCGCGCAGCCGGTGAGCGTTTTGCCTTCATGCCACTCAACGCGCACGTCGGCGACGCCGTCGTTGTTCGTGTCGGCCAATTTCCAAATGCTCGGCGGCGCGGCAACATAAAGCGAACCATCGAGCCACATTGCGCCTTCGGGAAAAGACATTTTGTCGGCGAACACGATACTTTTGTCGAACTTGCCGTCGCCATCGGAATCTTCAAGGCGCATGATGCGATGAGTTTTTTCTTCAAGTTGCTTGGGTCCTTTTTCGCTCGATCCGGACGAATCAGTTACGTAAAGACGACCTTGTTCATCGAAATCCATCGAGACCGGGCGATGAACAATATTGGTGTTGGAAACCAATTCGATTTCAAAACCGTCGGGCACAGTGAGCGTTTGACTGGGAAATTTAAATTCAGCGGCGGGGCCTGAGAAATGAAAAGTCAGAGCAACCAAGAGACCGCCAAAAAATGTTTTCATGACTTAAGAAAAATGTTTGCCGAAGGAACGAGTGGGCGCTCGAATTTTCGCAAAGCTGGGAGGCGGGTAAAATTTCATTCCATTTTCACCGCGCTGATAGAATCAATGTGATAACGCTTTTTGTTTCCATCCATTTCAAATTCCACTTCGTCGCCCGCTTTTTTGTTAAGCAATGATTGAGCCACTGGCGTGAGGTAACTGATGACGCCTTGATCGGGGTCCGAATCCCACGCGCCCAGCACCGAAAAAATTTCCTGCTGTTTCGTATCGAGATCGGTCACGGTTACTTTTGTGCCGGGACTGACTGTATCGGTTTTCGCATTGACAAAATTGGTGCCGCGGGCGCGGCCGAGATCGCGTTCCAGTTCCGATTTGCGGCGCATCAAAATTTTCTGCGTCTCTTTGGCCGCTTTGTATTCATGATTTTCCCGGAGGTCGCCGTAGCTGCGGGCAATGGCGATTTCTTTGGAGTTGGCTGGAATGGCTTTTTGCACGAGGTCGGCATATTCATTGCGGCGGCGCTCCAGACTTTCCCAGGAAACAATGAAAGTGGATTCTGTTTTGGCCGCTTCGCCGGAAATCATCGGTTGGATGGCCGGATAACTTTTTACGATGTGCCCGAGCAGCGATCGTTTATCCACGTCATCAAAGCAGGGAGACAATTGCAAAGCGCGGGTTAAATCTTTGATGATTTCGGCATCAGCGGAAGAAATCAGCTCCACGAGCAAGGATGGATTGGCCGAAATATAATCGCGCAATTTATTGGAACGTTTTTCTTTAAATTGATCCCGTTCCATGGCCGTAAGCATGGCGCGAAAAACTTCCGGGCCGAGAATATCTGCGAAGGAATCCGAACGTTCCTTGGCGAGCCAGAGCAATAAATCACTGCTGGCCGTGTGACGCGAAATGAGTTTGGATATTGTTTCTTTAAGCAGCTCCAGTTTGCCACCTTCAATAAGTGCGTGCGCAAATTCAGTCGCCAGTTTTGCTGAGACATAATTCAGCGAACCGAGCAAGGCCTCGTGCCAAAGCGCGGGATTGGCTTCCTGGAACGATTGCAAGGCGCGGCGATGTTTGGCGGCGGGAATTTGTTCGAGCAAAGGCCCGACTTTCGTTTCATGCGACCAAAAGGCTTTGCTGGAGATTTCATTTTCGGCCGCCGGCAAACCAACCGCTTCGCGCAATTCGTCCCGCCCAAAAATCGCTTCGAGCGCGACGGCAGGTTGATTGCGCTGGTAACTCGCAATTTCCGTATTGAGGGTCGCCACAATTTCCGTCACCGCCGTTTTTTTATCGGTCAAATCCGAAAGGTTTTTAAACATTTCATGCGCTAGTGACAAACGCGCTTTCAATCCTTTGGCGGCGCGAAAATCTGCCATCAATCTTTCCTGCAAAGAAATTTCCTTCACTTGATAAATAAGCGGCTCGGATTTTTTGGCGGGCACCTGAAAATGGCCATCCTTTTTTAATTCTCGCTTGGCCGCTTCCCACCATTTTTTCCAGTCGTCTTGAATAATATCCGGCACGAGTATTTGCCGAATTTGTTCCAACGTGGCTCGCCCTCCAAAACTTTGTAAAACAAGTTTGATTAAGTCCAGGTGATGCAACGCCGCCATCTCGCGCAGCGTCTGCAGGTCCGCAATTTTTCGCGCGAGAATATGATCGCTCGGAATGGGTTGAAGCGATTCCGCGGCAAACTCCAGATCCATGGCATGATTTTTTTTGGAATTGAAATCAATCGTGAACCGCGCAAAAACGGTGTCCACCGTCGTAATTTTTCCGAAGCCCCAACTTTTGTGCAGACAAAAACCGCTCTGCGCCAGATTCACCAGCGATTCCACATGCTTCTGGGCGAGCTTGCCGGCGGCGACCAGTTTATCGAACTCTTCTTTCATAATTTTTGTAAATTCTAGCGTCCCGATGGCGCCCTTGCCATTATTAGAACGTGAGCGTCCAAAAACCAAGAGAAATTGCCGCCCGCATTTTGGCGCGGCGCGAAAGTGAAAATTTTGAAAATCAATTCGTCGAAAATATTTTTGAAGAAGAATTATCGCGCCAGACAATATCGCCGCAGGATCGCGCGCTTTGCCATGAATTGGTTTACGGAATTGTGCGCTGGCAAAAAACGCTCGATTGGCTCATCGCGCGGAAAACGGAAAATCGACCGCAAAAACCCATGCTGCAAATTCTTTTGCACATTGGCCTTTACCAAATGTTCTGGCTCGACCGGATTCCCAATCACGCCGCCGTTCACGAAACTGTGGAGCTCGTTAAAAAATTTGGCTTCGAACCGCAAGCGGGTTTTGTCAATGCGGTTCTTCGCGGCTACACACGCGAGCGCGTTGAAACCGAAAAACTGCTGCTCGATTTAAAAACGAATAATCCCGCGCTGGGATTTTCTCATCCCGATTGGTTGGTCGAACGCTGGCAGAAAAAATTCGGCGTGGAAAATACGACGCAACTTCTGCAATTAAACAACACGCCGCCAAAAACTTTTGCGCGTTTGAATTCGTTGAAAACTGATTCTGAAAAACTGGCCATGCAATGGGAAAGCGAAGGCGTAAAATTCGCCGCGCGCAGTTGGGACTGGACTGGCGACAATTTAGTTTTTCAATTGGATTCGCATCTGCCCTTGGCCAATTTGCGCAGTTTTAAACAAGGACTTTTTTATATCCAGGATCCGAGCACGCTCCTGGCCGTTCAGGAATTAAATCCGCATCCGGCCCAAACGATTTTGGATTTATGCGCCGCGCCCGGCGGCAAAACCACGTTCATTGCGCAGCTTATAGAAAATCGCGGAAAAATTTTTGCGCAGGATAATCGTCTGGAGCGACTCAATTTGATAAAAGAAAATTGCGCACGCCTCGGTATTACTTGCATCGAAACTTCGCTTGCGCCGAAGGAGATTATTCCAAATCCGTCGCTCCGATTCGACCGGATTCTAGTGGATGCGCCTTGTTCAAATACTGGCGTCATGCGGCGGCGCATTGAATTGCGTTGGAGAATTTCGTTGGAGGAAATTTTGCGGTTGCAAGACTTGCAATTGCAACTTTTGCGCCAAGCCGCGCCCCGTTTGAAACCGGGCGGAACTCTGATTTACAGCACCTGCAGCCTGGAGCCGGAAGAAAACAGCGAGGTGATAAAAACTTTTCTCGGCGAACATCCGAATTACAAATTGGGAAGCGAACGCGAATTGCTGCCATTCGTCGAAGGTGTGGATGGCGCGTATGTGGCAAAATTAAAAAGTTAAAAATTCCCACAGAGGCGCAGAGAGGAGGAAACGAGTTTAATTGGAAACGCAAACGGAAGAATAATTAAGTTTCTGATTTTTCCTTCCTGAGTTTGTGAGGTCCAAATTGTAATCCTTTTTTAAATCTCGGCGCCTCTGTGGGAAAAGAGATTTC
Organism: Verrucomicrobiota bacterium; assembly: GCA_030947315.1. Classification (GTDB taxonomy): domain Bacteria; phylum Verrucomicrobiota; class Verrucomicrobiia; order Limisphaerales; family CANJXF01; genus JALYXC01. The sequence continues at coordinate 3,923 of JALYXC010000437.1, forward strand.
CTTTATAATTTGCCAGTTGACTCCATTCGTTCGTTTGCGATTTTAGCGCCGTTTATGGCAAAAATTCAGCGCGCGCTCCTTTCTGTTTTCGACAAAACCGACCTTGCTCCTTTTGCGAAAATTTTGGTTGAGGCAGGCATTGAATTAATTTCCACGGGCGGCACTGCCAAATTTTTGCGTGAACATAATCTTCAAGTGATTGATTTGAGCGATTACACCGGCTTTCCCGAAATGCTCGAGGGCCGTGTAAAAACATTGCATCCAAAAGTTCACGGCGGTTTGCTTTTTATTCGCGGGAATGCCGAGCACGAAGCAGCCGTGAAAAAACATGAAATCGGCGTGATAGATTTGGTCGTCGTGAATCTTTACCCATTTGAAAAAACCGTTTCAAAAGCGGATGTTTCGCCTGCCGAGGCCATTGAAAATATTGATATTGGCGGACCGGCGATGCTGCGCAGCGCGGCGAAAAATCACGAGAGTGTGACGGTGATTGTTGATCCAAATGATTACGCGAAAATCGGCGAAGAAATAAAATCGAAAGGCCAAACGACTTTGGAATTGCGCCGGATTTTAGCCGCGAAAGTTTTTGCGCGGACCGCCGCTTATGATTCCGCCATTGCCGAGCATTTGGAGAAAACTTTTTCTAAAAATAAAGAAACGACTTTGCCGAATCAGATTTCGCTTCATTCGCCGCTGGCGCAATTATTGCGTTACGGAGAAAATCCGCATCAACGTGCCGCGCTTTATGGAAATTTTAAAAACTATTTTCAGCAACTTTACGGCAAGGAACTTTCCTACAACAACATTCTCGATTTAACTGCGGCGGCCAATTTGATTTCGGAATTTTCGCCAGAAAAACCGACGCTGGCGATTTTAAAACACACCAATCCCTGCGGCGTGGCGCAGGGAGAAAATTTGCGCGCAGCGTGGGATAAAGCTTTCGCGACTGATAAAAAAGCGCCTTTCGGCGGTATCATTGCAGTAAATCAAACGTTGGATTTAGACTGCGCCGAAGCTATCGCGGAAATTTTTTGTGAACTGGTGGTGGCGCCCGATTTTTCGGCGGATGCGTTGGCTTTATTGGAGAAGAAGAAAAATCTTCGCTTGATGAAAATTTTAAAAAATCCGCTGCAAAATAATTCCTGGGACATTCGCGGGATCGGGGCGGAATCGTTTTTAATACAGGAAAGTGATGGGAAAATTATTACGCCGTCGGATTTCAAAATCGTTACGAAACGAAAGCCGACTGAGCGCGAGATGGAAGATATGCTTTTTGGCTGGCGCATCGTGAAACATGTGAAATCAAATGCGATTGTTTTTGTGGGAAATCAACAAACGCTCGGCGTCGGCGCGGGCCAAATGAGTCGCGTAGATGCCAGTCGGATCGCTGTTTGGAAAGCAGGCGAGGCGAAATTGGCATTGGAAAAAAGCGTGGTTTGCAGTGATGCATTTTTTCCTTTTGCCGATGGATTGATTGCGGCGGCGGAAGCTGGCGCGACGGCGGCGATCCAACCGGGCGGTTCATTGCGGGATGGGGAAGTGATTGCCGCGGCGAACGAGCGAAATATGGCGATGGCTTTTACGGGCGTTCGCCATTTTCGACATTGAAATTCAAATAAGCCAATAAATCAGCGCGATTTGACCCAGAGGCAAAAGCGCCAATGCCATCCATGTAAAAAGCTCTCGTATTTTTAATCCGGTTTGTCGAGTGGCGCTCAAACCGAAACGCATTTTGAGCAACCCGATTTCAATCAAGTCGCCGTTTTCCAAATTAGTTTGTTGAATGTTTTTTCCGTTGACCATGACAAAGGCATTGGGTTGCGCGGTTAAAACAAATCCGTCTGGAGATGGCAGGGCGATTTCAAAATGATTTTCCCAAACGCCCGGTTCGTCCAGACAAAGATGAGAGACCGAAGAACGTCCGGCCTGAAAAGGAAAATGGCGGGCTACGATTTGCGCGCCCGCCTTTTTGCCCGAAAGAATTTGCAATTGCACCATTAAAAAATGCTTTTCTCCACGTGGATCGTATCGCCGGGATAAATGGGCAAATCTAACTTAGGATTTTTTCGGGCTTTGACACAATTGACGGTTTCAACTTTTCCGTTGGCACGAATAATCCGCACTTTTTTCTTGTTGGCGAAATCGGTGAAATCGCCCGCTGATTGGATGGCCTTGACGACGGTGACGCCGCCCAAATAAAGTTGGCGGTTGGGCTGCTTAACCTCGCCGCCGACATAATAAAATCGGTCCGAGGTGCGAACGGTGACTGTTAAATTTTTATAATATTTTTTGTAAGCTTCGTTTAGTTCTTTTTGCAGTTGGCCGCTGGTTTTGTTGGCGGCCTGAATAGATCCGATCAAGTCAGGGGAAATAGTGCCATCTTCTTTAATTTGCTCCTCCAACGAAGGCAATTGTCTTTCCAAGCCGGAAAAATCCAGCTTCACGGTGTCACCGACCCGCAATGGATCGTTGGCTGGAATTTGACTCGGCGCGGAAGAAGCTCGCGGAGTTTGAGTTGAATCAACCGGTTCTAAACTGCCGCAACCGGTGAATATAAAACCCGCCGTTAGGGTAACGAAAATTGCCAGAGAACGTCCCATAATTATTAACCCATTTTTATAGCTCATTTTTTTTAAGAGATTTTTATTTAATTTCAAGTTTGGCCTGTTCCTTGGCCGCTTTTTTCTCCGCGCGGTTTAATTTGACCTTCGGTTCTTCATCTTGTTTGGAATAATAATCGTAATAATAACCGCTGTAATAATAATAGTTTTCGTCCTGACTCATGTTGATATTATTAAGGACGATGCCGAGCAGATTCCCGCCGACTTTTTGAATCATCTGTTTGGCGCGCAACGTCATTGGCTGCGGATAACGGCGATACTGAATCACTTGAATGGCCATATCCACTTCACTGGCGAGAATTGAAGCGTCGCTGACGCCCATGATCGGCGGCGAATCAAAGAAGACGAAATCATAACGCCGCTTTAATTCGGTAATTAAATTTTTCATTTGCGCCGAACTTAAAATACCCATCGAACTACTGGGTAATTTTCCGCTGGGCATGAAATCAAGCGTGGGAAGGCCGGTGGTTTGAATTACTTCTTCCAACGTATTTTGTTTCAACAGAAAATTGGTCAAACCAATAGAGTTGGAAAGTTTCAATATTTTATGCAGGCTGGGACGGCGCAAGTCCGAATCCACCACTAAAACTCGATGGCCATTTTGAGCAAAAACCGTGGCCAGATTCATGAGCGTGGTTGATTTGCCTTCGCCGACACCGCCGCTCACAACAGTAACAGTATTGAAACTATCATTTTTTCGGGAGAACAAAATGTTGGTACGCAAAACACGGTAGGCTTCGGCGTGCGGACTTTCCGGCCCTTCGTTGAGCAAGGTGCCAACATTTTGGGGAATAACCCCCAAAACGGGAGCCTGCAAAGAGCGCTCCACATCGTCAATGGTTTTGACACTGGTATCCAGGTATTCAATAAAGAAAGCAAGTCCAACACCGACAATCAGGCCGACAATCACGCCCAGAGCAATGTTTAATGGTTTATTTGGTTTGACTGGCCGCAAACCAGGGACGGCTGGATCGGTGACATCAACAATGCTGGTTGGCGGCAGCTCGGATTCAATTTCCTCTTGATTGATGCGCAAAGCGATCGCTTGTCGGATTCGTTGCAGTTCTTCCAAATCGCGCTTGGCATCAAAATAAGGGCGGTTTCTGGCCGCTTGTTCAATATCAGCCGTTTTAAGACTATTGACGGCACTTTGGATTTCATCAAAGCGAGCTTTGAGATGGGCTCGTTTTGTTTCCAGTCCCAGGATGATTCCTTCCACGGTGATATCCAGTTGAGTTTTTATTTTATCCACCACCGCTTGCGCTCGTTGCACCTCGGGATTTGCTTTGGTAAAATCTTGCAGGAGAGCAGTTAATTTTTGTTCAGCCAAAGATAAATCTTGGAGTAAGCCCACTAGCCGCGGCTCTGGCGCGGCCAGGGCGGTGGGAAGAGCGTTTTTAAGGGAATCTCCTTTTAACAGTTTGATATTATTTAATAAAGTATTGTATTGCCCGTAATCCGCCTCGGCTTCAATGCGCAATCGCTCGGTGCTCCGGAGGGTTTCGGTGTTGAGGGTGGAGTTAGCGGTCCCGAAAGAGGAGTCGCCGACGTCGGGAATGTTATTGGTAAGGCGCAATTCGTTGACTTTTTGTTGGGCTTTTTTTACTTCTTCATTTTTGGCTTCCAATTCTTTTTTCAGAGTTTTAATTCCCTCCGCTCGCATTGAGCCACTTTGTTTCAGGCGCGAATCGCGGTAAACCAGCGCCACCATGTTGGCAATTTCAGCCGCTTCATTTCGGTCTTCGCTGTAAACAGAAATCTCAATCAGACTGGTATTGCGCGATTGGCGGACGCGAAGCTGATTTTTAAGAACCATATAAGTTTCTTCTATCGTGAGTGGATGGTCTGGACTTAGTTTGGCCGTCCATCTTTTGGTTAAATCCAATCTTTTAATGACCTCGTTGAGAATGGAGGAAGAGGCGATTTTTTCAAATTCGGTTTGCAACCAGTAAGGATCGTACGAAGCCACCACCTGCTTGGTATCAATTCCCGGAATGACTGTGGAATCTTTTTCCACCGCAATGCGGACGGTGCTCATGTAGGATTCCGGCAAAAACCAGGTGACAATGGTGGTGGTAATAACGACCAATAAAAACACGGCGAGAATCACCGTCTTGCGAATGCGGATGATTCGCCAATAGTCGAGAAAATGAAGTTTTAGTTGCGGGGTTTCAGATGTTTTTGCGGTATCCATATAAAATTAAAAAAGAGGCTGAAATAATCCAGCCTCTTGTTTAAGGAGTCAAACCTTTATTTTAATTATTTTTCAATAAGTGGCGCGGACGCCGATGTAGACCTGATTACGTGAAAAACCCCGGCCGGCTATGCCTGAATCCAATTTGTTATAATTATATCCAGCTTCAGCCAGGAAATTTTTATTAAACCGGTAAGCGAGATTGACGCCCGCCAAATAAAAATCATCGGTTTTGTGATTTACAGAGCCGTCTTTATAATCAGACTTCTGAAATTGGCCCAGCAGACCCGCGGTCAATTTGGAAGTAATGCGGTGAGTCACGGATGCATAGAGGGTGGTGGATTCCTGATCCACGGTTAAGTGCTGAGAATCAATAAATCCCAAAACGTCAGTTTGATTTCGCGCATGACGAACTCCGGCTTGCACATAACTGCCCGGATTATAGGAATAAGTTAAATTCCCATCCACATAAGGGCTGATAGACGTTTGGTTCTGATTGTAATAATCGGTGTATTGACCGCCGAGTCGGATGGAACTGCTTAATTTGGAGTTAAAATTTTGATCGGCGCCAATGTAAACGTAATGCGACCGATTATTGCGCAGCTTCGGAGACACATCCAAGCCGGGAATCAAAGAATCTTTGCTGTCATAATCTACCACGCCGAAGTTGTAGCCTAAAATCGCCACCGTTTGCGCAAGAGCCTGCCAGCGTAAGTTCACGCCGCCCACCTGTTCCATGCGGTCTAGCAAAGCCGAATAACTGCCGGCGCCTCGCCGCTCGTAATCGTAAAGATTATTGGCATAAGTAAATTCCAAGCCGAGCACTTGCGTCAGTTGCGCACTTAAACTCGCCTGCGCCAAATTGTGAATATTGTTTCCATTCAGACGCAATGGAACGCTAATAATTCCAACCTGATCGAGTATAGTCGGCTCCTGGGCAATCACAAACGAATCGCTTAGTTCCATTTTGTAGCGTTCATTGAAAGCATGATCGAGCTTGGCGTTGAATTGATGGGTATGGTCAGCGCTGTTTTTCACGCGATCGTCATACCAGCGCAGTGAATAAACATAGCTCAACCCGATGAAGGTTTGGTCTAACGGCATATTCAGCCCGATCGAGGGACTGACTTCAAAACCGAAGCTTGATTTTTTAAACGGCTTGGGCCGCGTCACATAGTTATCATCATAAAACCCACGCAGCGAAGCTGAAATGCTCCACGGTTTTGAGTTTTCTGTAGTGGTCATAGGCGTAGGAGACGCGTGAAGACTCATCGCGCTCACCGCAATAACACCAGCCGAAGTTAGAATTTTTTTCATAGTTTTTTTTAATGCCAATTTGTTTTATGCCAAAGCACAATTTGTTTGGCAGTGTGGAAATTAGGAAAAAAGCCAAACCTTGTCAACTGGAAATCGAAATTATTTTTTTACCCCTTTTTTCGGGCAATTTCGGCCTGGCGGTTGGGGGGCCATTTCTAAATCTATTCTTCTGACATTTTGCCATCATTCGTATTTCCCTCATTAATCGCTTAACTCTTCAATCGTTATTTTTTTATACGCGGCTTCCGCCGCGCCTCCGCCATGAATCTGCAAAGCGATTACGCCAGATTGTGCAATGCCATTATCGGTTTCAGTATAATCCACCGTCTGCAGGCCATTGAGAAAAATCCGGATTCGTTTTCCTTCACAGCGAATTTCATAATCGTTCCAATCATGGCGTTTTAAAACTTTATTCACTTCATCCATGTTCGATTGCGCCAGAACTTTATCGCGGCGCGATTCATCATAAAGACAACCCCACCAATTCGGGTCGCCTATATCAGCCTGATAACCGCGCACTTCAAAATGGTTCGGCACGCGTTGGCTGCGAACCTGCACGCCGCCATTCACAAATCCATTGGTGCCGGTCAATTTAAATTGAACGCGCAAAATAAAATTCGTGAAAGAGCGGGTCGTGCATAAAAATTCGTTGTGCGGCACTTTTTCTTTTAACGACCCGCCTACAATCGCGCCTTTTTCAATCTGCCAGGTTTTATTGGTGTCGCCTTCCCAGCCGCGAAAAGTTTGGCCATCGAAGAGAGAAATGGGCGGTTGTTTTTCCGCCGCAAAAATCGAAATCGCCCAAAACAAAGAAAATGCCATTAAAACGAAGCGGGTGTTCATGCAGCGAATTTTATCATTCCATTTTCAATTGGGAAATTAAAAACCGGTCATTTAACCGATCACTTCCACAATCGCCGCGCTGCCGCTATGCCCGATAATTTTTACTTTTTGTCCGCGCGCCACTAAATCTCCTTGCGACATCACGTCGAGAATTTCCTGACCAAACTGCGCTTTACCACCAGGACGCAACGGCGAAATCGTCACGCCGATTTGTCCCTGCCGTGAACTTTGTTGCTTTTGCAATTGTTGGTCGGTTTTCACACCGCTGGCCGATTGGGAAACCAGCGCGCCGTAAAGAGAAGTTCTCGGCAGAAGTTTTGCCAGAATCCCGATCGCGACGAGCGAGCCAAAAAACGCAATGGAAATGGTTTGTAACGGAATCCGTAATTGCGGGAGCGTTGGCCAACTCGGCATGCCCGGATACATATCCACCATCGCCATGACAATCGCCACGATCATCAAACCAACTCCGCCCAGACCCACCGCGATCGTTCCCGGAAAAACAAATAGCTCCACCGCGACCAGCGCCAATCCCACAATAAAAATAGCCACCCATTCGGCGCCGGAGAGTCCCGCGACATATCCGCCTAAAAAATAAATCGCAAAAGCCGCCACGCCAATAATCCCAGGCAAAATCACGCCGGGCATTTTGAATTCTAAATAAATTCCAATCGCGCCAATCATCAGCAGAATTGGGCTGATCGTATTAATCCAGGAGCCGAGTTTTTCCACGCCGCTCGGCGTAATTTTTCTGATCTGCGCGTGACCATAACCGAGTCTTTCCAAGAGGGCGTTCAGCGAGACGACCGTGCCCGAAGAAAGCAACGGTTTGGGCGGTTGCCCGTAGAGTTGCGCTGCTTCGGTGTCGGTCAAAGTTAAAATCTGTCCCTTTTCATTGAGAACTTTATCGCCGATCTTTAATTCCTTCGTTCGTTTCACCATGGCGTCAGCCACTTCCACGTTGTAGCCATTTTTTTCCGCATTCGCCCGCACCAACGCGCTGACTCCCGAACTCATTTTTGCTTCCACCGTGTCCGGCATCGCTTCGACGCCCGTTCCGCCCGGCGACATCATAATCGGCGCAGCGGCACCGATCACACTTTGCGGCGCCATATAAATTTTTTGCGTGGCGAACGAAATAAATGCTCCGGCGGAAAATGCTTTTTGATTTACATACGTCACCGTTTTGCCTTTGAACTGATTGAGAATCCCGATGATTTCTTCCGTCGTATCAATCCGCCCGCCATTGGTGTCCATGTCGAGAATCAGCAACTCCGCCTTGGCCTCCATCGCCTCCTTTACGCCGCGACGCACCAGATAAACCAGCGGCGGCATAATGTCGTCGCGAATGGGAAGAATAAAGACTTTGGAATTTTCCGCCGCGCGCAAATCATTCCCCAAAAAAATCTGCGCGAGAAAAAAGAAAGCAGCCAACCAACGTTTCATGGAGAAATCATATTGCATTCCCGAATCAACGGCAAGAGGCGAGCACAAGGAGGACAATCTCTGTCCGAAGTCTTGTCCTATCC
>JALYXC010000442.1 GCA_030947315.1 Verrucomicrobiota bacterium
GCGAACATCTGTTTCAGGCGTTGCTCGCTCAAACCGATAGTCTAATTCCTTCTCTGCTGCCCCGGCTCCGGATTTCCCTCGATAAAATTTCTGCCGATTTGGAAACTGAACTTTCCCGTCGCGTCAAAGTGCAGGGAACAAGTTCGAGCGATGTTTTTTTCAGTTCAGCGCTGAAGAAAACTTTTGACGCGGCGGAATCGGAAGCGAAGAAATTAAAAGACGATTATATCAGTACGGAACATTTTCTCCTCGGTTTGCTTGATGAAGGAAATTCTGCGCTCAAGAAAATTTTTCAAAACAACGGCTTAAAACGCGACGCTGTTTTAAAAGCGCTCGCGGAATTGCGCGGCAACCAGCGCGTCACCGATCAAAATCCAGAAGATAAATTTCAAACGTTGGAAAAATATGGACGCGATTTGACCGCCGCCGCTCGCGCTGGAAAAATTGATCCGGTCATCGGGCGCGATGAGGAAATTCGCCGCGTCATGCAGGTTTTGACACGGCGCACGAAAAATAATCCGGTTCTGATTGGCGAACCCGGCGTTGGTAAAACTGCGATTGCCGAAGGACTCGCGCGACGCATCGTCAGTGGCGATGTTCCTGAATCGCTGAAAAATAAAAAACTCGTTGCAATGGATTTGGGCGCAATGATCGCCGGCGCAAAATATCGCGGCGAATTTGAAGATCGTCTCAAAGCGTTTCTCAAGGAAATTACCGCCAGCGAAGGGAAAATTATTTTGTTCATTGATGAGCTTCACACGATTGTCGGCGCGGGCGCGGCCGAAGGCGCTGCGGACGCGGCGAACATGCTCAAGCCGCAACTCGCCCGCGGCGAACTTCGTTGCATCGGCGCGACCACGCTCGATGAATATCGCAAACACATCGAAAAAGATGCCGCGCTCGAACGTCGTTTTCAGCCCGTGTTTGTTAATGAACCGAGCGTCGAAGCGACCATCGCGATTCTGCGCGGACTGAAAGAGCGTTACGAAGTTCATCACGGAATTCGTATTCAAGATGCCGCGCTCGTTTCCGCAGCGACACTTTCGCATCGCTACATCACCGACCGTTTTTTGCCCGACAAAGCCGTTGATTTAATGGACGAAGCCGCATCGCGTTTGCGGATGGAACTCGATTCGATGCCGACGGAAATTGACCAACTCGAACGGCAAATCATGCAATTGGAAATCGAGCAAACCGCGTTGAAAAAAGAAAAAGACGACGCGTCGCGCGAACGTTTGAAAAAACTCGAAAAAGAATTGGCGAATCTCAAAGAGCAATCCACCCAACTCAAAGCGCAATGGCAAAATGAAAAAGCGTCCATCAATGTCGTCAGCATTTTGAACGGCCAGCTTGAGGACGCGAAACTTCAGCATGAAAAAGCGCAACGCTCCGGCGATTTGAATCTCGCGGCGCAATTGCAGTATGGAAAAATTCCCGAGCTGCAACAGAAAATTGCGGATGCGCAAAAATCGTTGCACGAAAAACCGCAGGGCAAACGGTTGCTCAACGAAGAAGTCACCGACGAAGATATTGCGAAAGTCGTAGCGTCGTGGACGGGAATTCCCGTCAGCAAAATGTTGGAAGGCGAAAAACAAAAGCTCGTCAAAATGGAGGAGCGATTGCAGCAGCGCGTCGTTGGACAAAAAGAAGCGATTCATGCAGTGTCGAATGCGGTGCGTCGCGCTCGGAGTGGTTTGCAGGATCCGAACCGCCCGATTGGTTCGTTCATTTTCATGGGGCCAACTGGCGTTGGCAAAACGGAACTTGCTCGCGCGCTTGCCGAATTTTTGTTTGATGACGAAAGCGCCATGGTGCGAATCGACATGAGCGAATACATGGAAAAACACACCGTCGCGCGGCTCATCGGCGCGCCACCCGGCTACGTCGGCTACGAAGAAGGCGGGCAACTCAGCGAAGCGGTCCGGCGGCGGCCATATTGCGTTGTGCTGTTTGATGAAATTGAAAAAGCGCACGCCGATATTTTCAATGTGTTGCTGCAAGTTTTGGATGATGGCCGTTTGACCGATGGTCAGGGACGAACGGTTGATTTCAAAAATGCGGTCATCATTATGACAAGCAATATTGGTTCGCCAATTATTCAGGAATATTTTCTCGACGCGAAGTTTTCCAAGAGCAATCAACTCGACATGGAAGAAAAAGTTCGCGGCGAATTGAAAAAACATTTTCGCCCGGAATTTTTAAACCGCATTGATGACATCGTGATTTTCCACAGCCTGAGCGAAGACGATTTGACCACGATTGTGGACATTCAGTTGCAGCAGTTGGAAAAGCGCCTCGCGCAACAGCAGCTTCAACTGGAATTCGACAAGTCTACGAAAAAACTTTTGGCGAAAGAAGGTTACGATCCGCAATTCGGCGCGCGCCCATTGAAACGCACGATTCAGGATCAATTGCTCAATCCGCTGGCGATGAAATTATTGGATGGCGAATTTAAACCGGGCGACCGCATAAAAGTTTCTGGCAATGGCCAGGAGTTAAACTTCCAGAAAAAATAAATTTCCGAAATTTAATTTTCAACGTGACAATAAAAAGTTGCCGCCTATATTTCCAGACCTTTGCCGACCCTATGGTCTAGCGGTTAGGACACTGCCCTTTCACGGCGGTAGCTCGGGTTCGATTCCCGATAGGGTCGCCATTTCGATTTCTGAGGTTGTCCGACCTCTTCACTCCGCGCAGATAGCACAGCAGTTTTCATTTCCTCAACCTGTAGAATTTGCTGCTATTTAAAATGGCATTGGTAACGATGTATTGGCCATTGATGATCGCGGGCATTTCGATGGAATTGATCCAGTTCGTCGAGGAATTTAGATT
>JALYXC010000471.1 GCA_030947315.1 Verrucomicrobiota bacterium
CAATAGCATGGCGGGTTCGGCGAATGGCCACCGCCCCAAAATAAACTGCGATCACATAAAAAGTCGTTTCCGTACTGCCAAAAATAGTTCCGGCCATTCGCGTGATTAAATGATCCGGCCCCCAGGTTTTGACCAGCTCGGTAAATAAACCGGTCGTCGCGCTGCCGCTCAAGGGCCGCATCAAAGTAATGGGAACCAGTTCCGTCGGAAAATGGATCCAATCCAAAACCGGTTTTAGTATTTTCGACAATAGATCAATCCCGCCTGCGGCTCGAAACATTCCGACCGCGACGAGAATGGCGACGAGAAATGGAATCACTTTTACCGCGACCTGAAACCCTTCTTTGGCGCCTTCCACAAATTCTTCATAAACTTTAACGCGACGCAGCGCGGCGTAGAGTGGAAAAAATGCGAGCAGAAATGGAACCGCCAAAACAGAAATCGAACTGACCAAATTCAAAATAAAACTGGAATGGGATGCGGAAGCGGATTGAATATTTTTAACAAACAGCCAGACAAAAAAAGCCGCAAAAGCAATCAGGATAAATTTCCCCCACCACTGCAAAGTGGAAATGGTCAAACTTTCTTTGCGCGGTTCCATCGTTTCTGTTGCGGAAAATTCCTGCGCCGCTGAAACTGGCGCGGGCGGCAATCGAAATGCCGGGAGTTTTTCCAATAATTTTACAGCCGTGATTCCTGCCACGGTGGAACAAATTGTGGCGAGAAGTGAAGTGCCCACAATGGCGGTGGGATTTTTTGAACCTGCCGCGACAAGAATTCCGAGGGCCGTCGCTGGAATAAGCTGAATGGAACTGGTGTTGACAGCCAGAAAAGTGCACATCGCATTGGTGGCTGTTCCTGGACGTGGGTTTAATTTTTCCAAATCGTTCATCGCGCGCAAACCAAGCGGCGTAGCGGCATTGGCGAGGCCCAGCATGTTCGCCGCGAGATTCATCAGCATTGAACCCATCGCCGGATGATTTGGCGGAACATCGGGAAAAAGCCGGCGCATCACGGGCCGTAGAAGTTTCGCGAGAATTTCAATCAATCCGGATTTTTCGGCCAGCCGCATGAGACCGAGCCACAGCGCCATGATGCCAATCAGCGGCAGCGCAATGGACAGCACCGCAGTTTTAGTGGCTTCAAACGCTCCTTCCGTCACTTCTTTAAGACCATGAGCGGGCATGATTTTAAAAACGTCATTATATCCGCCAACCAACACCGCGAATAAAATGAGTCCAAGCCAAATATAATTGAGCATGGCTGGCTATAAACCTGACGAAAAAAATTTGCCAGAAAAAATCGTAAAATTAGAACGCTTTCCAATAAATCAAAAACGCCATCAAGCGGGTTTTTTTTCGCGCAGACGCAAAATCAGATACCCAACGATAACAATATTGATCAATAGAACCACCACTTTAGAAGTGCTCAGATGCCGGTAAATTTCGTAAATCTCAAACGGAATAAATGAAGCGGTGACAAATACCGTCAGCCATTCCGCCCATCTTTTTTCAAACAGCAATCCCACTCCTTCGGTCAGCATGAGAACCGAATAAAAAAAAGTTCCCGCGCTGATCTGGCGCAAGCGATGATCATCCACACTTGAAAATCTTTCCAGAACACGATAAAAAAATGTCCCCTCCGGATCCAAGTGAAGCCAGCGCATTAAATTCTCCGCCAGTTAGCTCACATCTTTTCCGAGCAAAGAGAGCGCGCCAAACCCGGCCAGCAATAAAAGAATTCCTTTGATCAGTTTTAAAATGGCAATGATCAAAACGCCCCGATGATGTCTCGGTTTTTTTCCATTGGGTCGAGCCATAAAGTGATTTGGAATTTAGGCGTGAAAGTTTTTTTGGCAAATTCATTTCTAAAAAAGACACTTGAGATGAGCCAAAATCTCGTCAAAACTCTCTCAAAATTTAAATATGAAACTCTTTTCTTTTGGCAAAGTCATTTTGCTCTCCGCTTTTTTATTTCAGGCCCGTGATGGGTTTTCAGAAAATCAAAACGAGACCGGTTTTGTTCCTATTTTTGATGGCCAGTCGCTCAACGGCTGGAAGTTAATGGATCGAAATGGACTCGGTTACGCCGTGACCAACGGCATTATTTTTTGCGCGCGCGGCGGCGGGGGGAATTTATTTACTGAAAAAGAATACGAAGATTTTATTTTACGTTTTGAATTCAGACTCGAAGCGGGATCAAATAACGGAATCGGTATTCGCGCGCCTTATGAAGGCGACGCGGCCTATCTGGGAATGGAAATCCAGGTGCTTGATGACACCACCAAAAAGTACGGAACGCTCCGCCCCGAGCAACATCACGGTTCCATTTACGATGTGGTGGCCGCGAAAGTAGGTTTTCAAAAGCCGGTCGGCGAATGGAACGTGGAGGAAATTACCGCGCAAGGCCGGCACATAAAAGTCGTGCTCAATGGAACGACCATTACCGATGCCAATCTAAATGACGTTGCGGATTCAGAAATTTTACAACGGCATCCCGGTCTTTTTCGCGAACGCGGCCATATCGGTTTTCTGGGACATAATGATTACGTCGAGTATCGTAATTTGCGCGTCAAAGAATTGCCCGTTTCACATCGCGACAATATTCCGCCCTCTGGATTTGTGGCGCTTTTCAACGGCAAAGATTTAACCGGCTGGAAAGGTCTCGGGGCTACTCCGCCCAAACGCGCAAAAATGTCCGCCGCAGAATTGGCCGCCGCGCAAAAAAAAGAAGATGAAAATATGCGGAGTCATTGGAAAGTAGAGGACGGCGTTTTAGTCTTCGATGGTCAGGGAAAAAATTTATGCAGCGAGAAAGATTTTTCTGATTTTGAATTAATGGCCGATTGGAAAATCGAGCCGAAAGGCGATAGCGGGATTTATTTGCGCGGCTGTCCGCAAGTGCAAATCTGGGATTACACCGACACGGGCGGAAAAAAAGATCACTCCGTCGGTTCGGGCGGTCTTCATAACAATTTAAAAAATCCGAGTACGCCTCTCCAACGCGCTGACCATGCCATCGGCCAATGGAATCACTTTCGCATTTTGATGACGGGCGAAAAAGTGCACGTTTTCTTGAATAACGAATTAGTCGTGACCAACACCACGTTGGAAAATAGCTGGGAACGCGACAAACCAGTTTATCCCACCGGGCCGATTGAATTGCAGAATCATCACGATCCGCTCTATTTCAAAAATATTTACGTGCGCGAGTTGCTTCCCAAAACGAACTAAAAACCGTGTTTTGCGAGCGATTCTTGGTCAGTCTTATTTCAATTTTATTTTTGCGTCTTGGATGAAAACGTGAAAAGTTCCAGTCATTAAGATGGCGGACATCGGAAAAAATTTGAAAGGCCAATTGCTGCTCGATAGCGGAAAGTTGCACGGCTCCTTTTTTCATCGGACGGTGGTGCTGCTCTGCGAACACAATGACGAAGGAGCACTCGGTTTGATTTTAAATCGTACCAGCGGAAATCAAGTGGGCGAAATGTTGGTCGCTGATTTGCCGGACACGCTCAAAGAACAGCCGCTTTATCTGGGCGGACCAGTGCAACCGGCCGCGCTCAGTTTTTTGCATAGCGATACTTTTCTGCCCGAGGCCAATGTCATAAACAATTTGAATTTAAGCCATTCGCTCGAAGCATTGGTGGACTTGGGCGAATCTTTTTCCAGCGGGCAAAAAATCCGCGTGTTCGCCGGGTACGCCGGTTGGAGCGCGGGCCAGCTTGAGGATGAGATAAAACGAAAAGCCTGGCTGATATTTCCCGCCTCGCTGGATTTGATTTTTAAGACCGAGCCGGAAAATCTTTGGAAAACAATTCTGCTGCAAAAAGGGTGGCAATATAAACTGGTGGCCAACTCGCCCGAAGATTTGTCGTGGAATTAGCTCATTGATCAGAAGAATTCCAGTTATTTCTCATTGCTGAAAATTAAATTTGCCCTAAAGCCGGCGACCACAAAGGCGTTTCGACATTTCGACTTGGATTTGTTTGTGGACATCGATGCGCTGGAAATGTAACAACATTTCACCTGATTTATGCCTCTCTATAAAATCGACAAAAACCAACTCGAAGTCGTCGAAATTCAAAATTTTGATTCGGAGAAAGCACTGCAAAACTTGATCGAAGGAAATCTTCAAGCCGTTTTCGATTGCCGATTTGTGGTTTCGGAATTTCCTACTGGAGCGCAACATGCCGGAAGAATTGATACGCTCGCTCTGTCCGAGGACAACAATCCAGTTATCATAGAATACAAGAAAACGGAATCCTCCGATTTAATTAATCAAAGTTTGTTTTATCTTTCATGGATTCACGACCATCGCGGCGATTTTGAATTAGCTGCGCAGAAAAAACTTGGAACTGTGGAAGTGG
Organism: Verrucomicrobiota bacterium; assembly: GCA_030947315.1. GTDB lineage: Bacteria > Verrucomicrobiota > Verrucomicrobiia > Limisphaerales > CANJXF01 > JALYXC01. Next base: position 4,370 of record JALYXC010000471.1, read on the forward strand.
ATTGGTCGGATGTGCGTGTTATTTGCATCGCCCCAAATTACAAGAAGTATGACCTGCACGCGGTTCAGGTTATGGGCGCAAATATCGAGCTTTGGACTTATAGGCTTTTCAAAAACTCAAGTGTTTATCTCGAAGAGGTTTTTCGGAAGTCATTACCCGCATCTTCTCTGCCCGAATCAATTTCTGGTTCTGTCTTAACCTCAGGAAAAAAAGCTGCGCTTACTCGCGCTATGGGCATTACCTATACTTTCAATGAGCATTTGGAAAAGAAACCAGAGCACATAAAAAGTCTCGCTCAATCAGTGCAAGAATTTATTTTAAGTTTGGATCCAGCTATTGAAGAAACACCCAAAAAACTCTACATCGCGTACAAGCTTACTCAAAATATTGTTTGTATGCAGCTTTATCAAAAAGTAATACCTCTTTACGTAAAATTAAATCCAAAAGAAATTTCCCCGTTGCCTCCAATTGCTCGCGATGTTTCTGGAATCGGCCATTTTGGAACTGGTAACTTACAGTTAACCATCGCAAATAAAATTGATTTCGAAGTTGCAAAACCATTTATCACCATGGCTTACAGTAAAATAGGCGGATGATTATTTCCCCCACTGCGGGTTCTCAATAAAAGCGTAGCAAAGCATGTGACAGATTCCCATTTGCGCGTCTTCCACGCGGCCGTAATGCGTGTCGTTGATGACAATCGTCTGGTCGGCAATTTCCGCCATGCACCCGCGTTTCGCGCCGACAATTGCGATGCTGTGCAAGCCATTTTCCTTCGACCATTCCAGCGCTTTCACGCAGTTGGGCGAATTGCCGCTCACGCTGATGGACAAAACCAAATCGCCTTTGCGCCCGAAATTTTCCAGTTGGCGCACGAAAATATCTTCGAAGGAATAATCATTCCCGATGGCGGTCATCCAACTGACATTGTCATTGAGCGACAGGCAGCGAAAACGTTTGCCGACCTTGTCAGAAGAACCTTTGCCCAAATCAGTGACGAAGTGCGAGGCGTTGGCCGCGCTGCCGCCATTTCCGAAAACAAAAATCTGCCGGTCGTCGTGAAGCGCTTGTTTTAATTTTTCAATAATCTGCGCGACGCCTTCGACGGGAATCGAATCGAGCGCGGCTTTTTGCGCGGTGATGTAATCGGAAATCCAGTTGTTCATGCGGCGAAAAGTGTATTGCACTGCGGCATTCAATCAAGCGATTGGATTGACCATGGCAGGGAAAAAGAATTTGCTTTTTGAAGACCGGGATGCCAAATTGCCTCTGCACTTCAATTCTAACCGCATAATAAACTATGAAAAAATTATTCCGTTCCATCGCTATTGTGGCCGTTGTTTCCACAATGGCTCTCGCTCAATCGGCGTTCGCCGGACAATGCTGCAAAAAAGCGGCTGATCAAGCCAAAGCCGGCAAAGCCTGTGAAAAATGCATCGGCGAACATAAATGCTGCAAAGATGCCATCGCCGATGTGACTAAAAACGGCAAGGCCAAAGAATGCGCCAAATGCGCCGCCGCGAAAAAAGAAGACAAGAAATCCTAGTCTTCGCTAATTCTGACGAAATCCCATCCGGCCTTGTTGCAGATGGGATTTTTTTGTTTATTTTTCTCCGCTGACATCTCTCGCCCAAGCCGCTTGGGCTAATTCCAACGCGCCGACCGGAACGGAATCTTCACCGAGTTTTGCCAGAGAAATTTTCGGCGCAGGCAAAAATGCTGTCATGACAAATTTTTGCAAAGTCGTTTCAACCGCGCTGCGCAATGGTTCTCCAACCAAAGACAAGCCGCCGCCTAAAATAATTATTTCCGGATGAAACAAATGAACGACATGCGACAAACCAAACGCCAAATCTTCCGCCGTTTCCTGCAAGATTTTTTGCGCATCAAAATCGTTTTGCTCCAACGCAGCTTTGAGAAATTTTGCTTCGCCGGTTTGAACGTAGAGGTTCAATTTTGCAAGTGCGCTTTTTGAATTTTTTATTTTTGCTTCGCGAAATTTTTTATCCACCGCCCAGCCGGAACAGCGCGATTCCAAAGTCGTTCCATCACGGTCAAGGCGAAGGTGCCCAATTTCTGATTCGCCCGGTTTTGCGCCGCGATAAATTTTCCCATCTGCGACCAAACCGCCGCCCACACCGCTGCCAAGTGTGACATAAAAAACAGGATTAAAACCAATGCCAGCGCCGTGAATTGCTTCGCCGAGAGCCGCAACGTTGGCATCGTTATCAATCGCCACAGGCAAACCAGTTTTCGCGCGGAGCCAATTTCCTAACTCGAAATCCGACCAGCCTTCGATTTGATGCGAGCAACAAATTTTTCCTGTTTTCCAATCCACCGGCCCGCCGAAACCGACGCCAATTGCGGAAAGTATATTTTCCGCCCGTAATTTTTTAAGTTCGTTTTCAATTTGCAATCGAATGCCCGCGCCGCCTTTTTTTGGGTTAACGAAAAATCTTTTTCTCCGCAGAATTTTTGCGGAAGAATCACCGAGACCAATTTGCAGTTTTGTTCCGCCGATTTCGATGCCGAGGAAGATTTTTTCCATGATTTTACTAGCCACGGATTACACGGATGGACACGGATGAAAAAAACAAAAATGAAATCAGTGTTCAATCTGTGTTTCATCAGTGGCTAATATTCCGGCGCATGGCCCGATTTCCATTTGATGTTGCAGCCGATGCTGGCAATTTGTTTTTCGGGAATCGGTTGGCCGCTTAAAATAGCGTCCAGCGCGGCGCGTAAATCTTTTCCGGTTACAGGAATTTCGTTGCCCGGCCGGCTGTCATCGAATTGCCCGCGATAAACGAGCTTGCGATTTTTATCGAACAGAAAAATATCCGGCGTGCAAGCCGCACGATACGATTGGGCGACCGTTTGTGTTTCATCGTAAAGATACGGAAAAGTATAACCGACGCGTCTGATTTCCTCGGCCATTTTCGCGGGTGAATCTTCAGGATAATTTTTCGCGTCGTTGGAATTAATTGCCACAATCGCCACCCCGGGCGACTGATAATCGCGGCCCAGCTTCGCCAAACCTTGGCGAATATGTTTTACGTAGGGGCAATGATTGCAGATGAAAAGAATCAGAAGCGCCGGCGCATTTTTAAAATCGGCCAATGCAACAATTTTCCCGCTCGGATCTGGCAAACGAAAATCAGGCGCGCTTGTGCCCAGTGGCAGCATGGTGGAAGGAGTTAAAGCCATGACGAAATTTGGAATTTAGCTTTCGGATTGTCCAGCCCGGAGTTCCCAAGGAAAAAACTTTTCATTCCCGCACAACTCTTTTCAAGCTGCGCGGGAATGGCGCGAAATACTTTTTATAAAAAGTTTATTGCAAAGTTCCGCCTAAACTTTCCCAAGCGGACCAACTGCCATTGTACCATTCGTGTTGCAACGAGTTGTCCGTGCCACGACAAAAAACATCGAGGCGATTCACACCCCATGAACTGATCCCAACATCGGATGTCGCATTGCCGCCAATATTTTCGAAGGAGCCGCTCGGCAACCAGCCCGAACCGGTGGCGTAATATTTGTGATAAATATTATTTCCGCCGCCGCGCACCACCACGTCAATGCGTCCACTGCCCCACGAAACCGCAGCGGGCGCAGAACTCAAAGTGCCGCCGAGATTTTCCCAGTTGCTGTTGCGTTGCCACGCGCCGCTGGAATAATAATTATGATAAAGTCCGTTGTCCGTGCCGCGCACGAAAACATCCAGTCGTCCCGAACCCCATGAACAAATCGCCGGTGCGCCCACGGCCGTCCCGCCCAGGTTTTCCCAATAACCATTCGGCAGCCAGCCGCTGCCGCTGATGTAATATTTGTGATAAATATTATTGTTGCCGCCACGCGCCACGACATCAATGCGCCCGCTACCCCACGAAACTGCGGCGGGACTGGAATTTAAACTGCCGCCCAGATTCTCCCACGAACCTTCCGCACCGCCTGGTCCCCAAGTACCCGCGTCATAATATTTGTGTTGCAAACTGCTATCAGTCCCAATGCAGAAAGTGTCGAGACGATTCACGCCCCACGAACATATCGCCGGACCATAAAGCGAAGTGCCCGCCAGATGCTCAAAATATCCGTCCGGCAACCACGGATTACTGCCGTCGAAATATTTGTGATAAATTTCATCACCGCCGCCGCGCACCACGACATCAATGCGGCCCGTTCCCCACGAAACGGCGGCCGGCCCTGGCGCCATGGAGGAACCGCCGGCTGTGACCAAACTCATGTAATGACTCCAATCCCAGTACGGGCCCGGATCAGTATGAGTGTTGCAATAGGGATCAATGCCGAGATTAGCGGAAGCCCATGACGGCCATCCGGACACCGATTTCTGACCATGCGCAATCACATGATTGCGATCTTTGGCGTAACCGAACTTGGAACAAATATGCGCGGTGATTCCAGCAGAAGCTTGATATTGAGCTTCGGTGTACCACGCCGGATTACTGGCGAAGCCTTCATGCTCGGTGCCGGTGCAATGTTGATTCCAACAACGAACGTGCCAGGCATAATTAGATTCTGAAATCATTTGGGTGATTTCTCCAGGAGCCGCGTCGCCAGAATAATCGGTCTTGGCATTGGTCAAATAATGAACACTGGCCGAGGTATAACCACAGCCATTGAACATGGAAACGGTGGCTTGATAATATCCTTCCATATCATGGCAGACATGGAACTTGTGGCCATAGCCGGAAGTATAATAGTTGGCGTTGCACGGCGGATTCCAAATCGCTGGACCATAGTCTGAACTCGCAGTAGCTATGTTTGTGCCGAGAACAGCACTGAGACCCAGCGTGGAATATTTCAATAATGGTATGAGTTTTGTTTTCATTTGTTTTATTTAAGGTTTAGAAGTTGTGATATTTATTTCATTTACAATCATTCTTGAACAGCACTGCGCTATTGTCTGAAGCATGGTTCAAATTAATTTTCAAAACCTACTCTCCAAAAGACGGAAAAAAACGCTGTTCCAAGATCTCTTTCATGGCTGAGGAACAATATTTGCACCAAAAAACTCTGACGCGCAACTGTTTTTTTATGGTCGCATTATTTTTTTACTGTTCAGCAACCCATCGCTCCCATCATCAATTTTCCATGGAAAATGGATTTGGCTGGGCCGATAAAGTTTCTGAAATTCGCGGAAGAAAAAATGGTGCGGCTCCTAAATAAATCCAGCCCGAAATAAAATGCAGCCCTAATAAAATTCCGAAATGAATTAAATCAATCATGTTCAGGCCGTAGAGAAAAATAGCGGCGGCAAACAAAAACGCCCCCGGCATTTGCGCGGCGGAAGCCAAGCGCCAGCTTCCTGGCCAGGATAATTCGCGGTCAGCAAAGTAAGCGAATATTTTGGGAATGGAAAAACAAAGCGTGGAGAAAATCGCCCAATAAAAAAACAAAAACAACAAAAAGGCCAAGGCGATTCCGGCCAGGATGATTGGTCGCCAGGCACCCCACCACGGATCGGATTTAGATCGGCCCAGCGCCATCGTTTGGTCAGCGGGATAATTGAAATCAAGACAACCGAGCAGCCCGCAAATTTTAAATTGCTTTTTTCCGAATTCAATCTGTAGATCGACCGTTTGCCCCGTTTGGATGTTTTCTTCCAAATCAATCATGAGCGATAATATTTTTCCGCTGGCCAGCGTTTTTGATTTCAGATTTTTTAATTCGCCATTTTGCAACACGGCCGTTTCGGGCAATTGCTGGAGCGCTTCGGAAATTGCCGGAGAAATATTTCGGTTCAAAAACCAGATCAAGCTCGTCATCGCCAGCAATCCAAAAAATAATTCGGCTAAATAAAGTCGCGGCCAGGAGGCAAAGGCGAAAGCGGCAACGCCATGCGGAGTGAGCGGCTGCCAGGCAAATCGGGGCGTTTTCGAAGATTCATTTATCACAAAAGCGACACGCCCAAATCTGTGGACCACGCGCCGAGCGCGAGTCGGACTGATTAAAATCAGCCTGGCGCAGAAACATTTTCCGACGGCGCACCGGGCGGTGGTGGCACGACGGCGACCGAAAGCGGATAACGCAATTTCATCACGTCGTCCACGAGCACTTCAACAAAATAAGTTCCTGGCACATCAAATTGCACTTGACCAAAAACGGTGACATTGGTGGCGTGAAGTCCTGCATCGTCCAGCACAAATTTCACTTCGCTTTTGCGCAAAACAGTGGTGGAGTCGGGCGCAATAAGCCGGACGCTTTCTATAAATTGTCCCAAACCGGCGGTCCAGCGATCGAAGAAACAAAGTTTTCCGGCCGTGATCGGAAGTTGCGGCACGCGAATAAAATTTATCACGCCAATAATAATAAAATTTCCGTTGGCTTCTTGACGAACATCTTCGCAGATAAGCGAGCATTGCAGATCGGGCAAAATGCGGGAGGGTTGCATAATTTAATTTCGATTTTTATTTTTTAATTTTGAATAAATAATTCTGCGGCGCGAACGGTATTTTGCATGAGCATCGCAATCGTCATCGGCCCGACCCCGCCCGGATTAGGCGTGATTTTTCCAGCAATCGGTTGCACCGCCGCGAAATCCACGTCGCCCACCAAACGAGCGCCGCCAGAAGAATCGAAAACACGATTAACGCCAACATCAATGACAACTGCTCCTGGTTTGATCATGTCCGCTTTCACGAATTCCGGCGCGCCGAGCGCAGCGATGAGAATATCCGCGCGGCGACAATGGGCGGCCAGATCGCGTGTTTGCGAATGGCAGATCGCGACGGTGGCATTGGCGTTTTTATTTTTTTGCAAAAGAATTGCCGCCATCGGTTTGCCCACAATATTTCCGCGGCCCAGCACGACCACTTCCGCTCCCGCGATCGGAATTTTTGACCGAACCAAGAGTTGCTGAATGCCGGCGGGTGTGCAGGGAAGAAAACCGCTGGAGTCGCCGAGCATCAATTTGCCGACATTAACAGGATGAAAACCGTCCACATCTTTTTCGGCGGAAAGAGCCGAATAAATTTTTGATTCGTTAATCTGCGGCGGTAAGGGAGCTTGGACTAAAATTCCGTGAAACCGATTGTCCTCATTTAATTCTGCAATCAAAGCGAGCAACGTTTGTTCAAAACTCTTTTCCGGCAACAG
>JALYXC010000476.1 GCA_030947315.1 Verrucomicrobiota bacterium
CGGGCAATTATCTGCATCGTCTGCTAATTTTTCCGTATGGCAGAGAGTGATTTGTTTGCGGCTTCGGTGGAGCTGGACGTTTCCAAAATGTCCGAAGGGGAGACGCGAATTTTTCGCAATCGCCCCCTCGCCGCGCGAATGCGTCCGCACCTTCTCGCGGAATTCGTCGGCCAAAAACATATCCTCGCTCCGGGCCAACTTTTGCGCCGCGCCATCGAAGCTGACCGGATTCAATCGTTGATTTTTTACGGACCGCCGGGAACAGGGAAAACTTCCCTCGCGCAAATTATTGCCAACCAGACGAAAAATAAATTCGAACGGCTCAGCGGGGTGGAGTCGAACGTCGCGGATATGCGCCGCGTTTTGTCCGCGGCGGCCAATCGCCTTGAAAACACCGGTCAATCCACAATTTTATTCATCGACGAAATTCATCGGTTCAATAAAGCGCAGCAGGACATTTTGTTGCCGGATGTGGAAAGCGGAGTGGTGCGATTGATTGGCGCCACCACGCATAATCCGTTTTTCTTTGTTAATTCACCGCTGGTTTCGCGCTCGCAGATTTTCGAACTGCAACCGTTGACCCGGGAAGATTTATACGAACTTTTGCAACGCGCTTTGAAGGATGACGAGCGCGGATTGGGTCATGTGAAAATTAGCGCGGACGAAAATGCGCTGCGTCATCTCGCCGAAATTTCCGACGGCGACGCGCGCAAAGCGTTGAACTCTTTGGAAATCGCCGCGCTCACCACTTCACCTTCGAGCGATGGTTTCATTCACATTGATCTAAATGTCGCGGAACAATGCATTCAAAAAAAAGCCATCGTCTATGACGGCGACGGCGACGCGCATTACGACACGATTTCCGCGTTCATAAAATCAATGCGAGGCAGCGATCCCGACGCGACGTTGTATTGGCTGGCAAAAATGATTCATGCTGGAGAAGACCCGCGCTTTATCACGCGGCGAATTGTGATTTGCGCGGCGGAAGATGTTGGCCTGGCCGATCCGATGGCGTTAATTCTGTCACAAGCGGCGCATAACGCCGCCGAATTTATTGGTTGGCCGGAGGCGCGAATTCCCATTGCAGAGGCAGCGATTTACATCGCCACCGCAAACAAAAGTAACAGCGCTTATCTCGCGATTGATGCGGCGTTGGAAGATGTCCGCGCAGGTCGCACGCTGGCGGTTCCGCAACATTTGCGCGACGCGCATTACACCGGCGCAAAACGTCTGGGCCACGGCGAAAATTATCAATACGCCCACGATCATCCCGACCATTTCGTGGCGCAGGATTATCTCGGCGCGGTCAAAAAATATTACGAACCAACTGATCAAGGCGCGGAAAAGAAAATCAAAGAACGTGTTGAGAAATGGCGGGAGGAATTGGATAAAATAAAAAAAGGTTCGAAAAAATAAAAATCTCCGGCTCTACGCTTCATGCATTTTCTTTAATCCAAGCGCGAACTTCATCGTGATTGCCACACATTGCCAGCCGCAGTGTGGTTGGTTTAATGAGCGCAAAAACGACGCGAAGGTTTCGAGAAATGCGAAATTCAAAGAAAACTTTCGTAAGGCGACGAAAACAGCGATTTCCTCCAGTTCGGTATCGGTGTGGTGTTTTGCCCAACGATTCCAGCTTGTGCCGTGCTCAACCGCGAAGACCTTTGGCCGTTCCGTCCCAGCGTTTGAATTTTTCACGTTGAAGTTGTTTCAAAATGTTTTTTTCTGCGCGTTCCATTTCTTCCTTCGTCAAACCGTATTCAGCCAAAGAATAATCTTCGCTGGAAATTTCCATCGGGCGCAGCGCGATAATTTTTCCGGTGCCGGAATGAACTATGCCGATGTCTTCACCTTTGAGCGCGCGACTGAGCCATTCGCCCAGATTCTGGCGGGCTTTTGTCGCAGTGAGAGTTTTCATAATGTCATTTTAATGTCGCCAATCTTAAAAGCAAGCGGTAGTAAAAAAATGTTCTGAAGCGCGTCATGGACGCGACGCGCCTGCTCCGTTTCCGCTTGGAAATCGTGTAGGGCAACCGCTCTAAAAAATTGCGTGTCGGCGTCTGTGCGTTAAAAATCAGAAATGAACGTGGAAAATTCCCATGCCAAAAAAAATCTTCGCGCCGAACTTCGCGCGCGTTTGCAAAATATTTCCTCCATTCAACGCGAACATTTTTCTAGGCAGGCTGGCGCGCTTTTAGCGCGGCAAAAAATTTGGCAAACCGCAAAATCCATTTTGTTTTATGCGCCGCTGCCGAATGAAATCAATCTTTGGCCGCTGCTCTCCGAAACGTTGGCCGCCAATAAAATCGTGGTTTTGCCGCGGTTTCATCCTGAAGCCAATTCGTACGTCATCTCCCAAATCAAAAATATGGAAACTGATTTCCTGCCGGGAAAATTCGGCATCCATGAACCGAAAGAGGACTGCGCTTCCTTTCCACTGAACCAACTGGAATTGGCGTTGGTTCCGGGCGTTGGGTTTGATAAAACGGGCGGACGCCTCGGACGGGGTCGGGGATTTTATGATCGGTTACTGGCGCAAATTTCGGGAACGAAGTGCGGCGTGGCTTTTGATGAACAAGTGATTGAAAAAATTCCCATGGAGCCGCATGATGTTCGTTTGAATTTTATTTTGACACCTACTCGCTGGCTGCAAGCGCCACTGAGCGATTGATGAATTTTTATATCATTAGTTTTATTACGGGCGCGGCCATGTTGGTCGTGGGCATTGGGGTCGGTTATTGGTTGCGCCGCTGGAAGGAACGAAATTCTAAAGCGGCTCTTCTCATCCAAGGGCAAAATCTTTTGGAAAATGCCAAGCGCGAGGCAGAATCGCTTCTACGCGACGCGCGTCTCAAAGCCAATGAAGAAGCTCTCCAATTGCGCAATGAAACGGAAAAAGTTTTTTTAGAACGCCGTCTGCGTTTGAGTGAACGCGAGGGATTGCTCAATCGCCAATTGGAAGCGCTCATTGAAGAAGAAAAGAAAATTCAAACGAAAGAAGCCGACTATAGACAACAGACAGAATCGTTGAAAAATTCCCAGAGCGAACTGACCACGCTTCTCCAACAACGCCGCCAGGAACTCCAAACTATTTCCAAAATGAGCGAAGCTGAAGCGCGCGAAATTTTTCTTAAAGAAATTGAACGTGAATCTCTCCGCGACGCCAACCATCTGGCGGGTCACATCCTTCAGGAATCAAAAATTAAAGCGGAAGAAAAAGCTCGCCGCATCATCAGCATGGCCATTCAGCGCTACGCGGGCGAACATGCTTTTGAAATTTCCACAGCGACCATCACGTTGCCCAACGACGAAATCAAAGGGCGCATCATTGGCCGGGAAGGACGCAATATTCGCGCTTTTGAAGCAGCCACCGGCGTCACCGTTTTGATTGACGACACGCCCAACGCAGTCGTCCTTTCCGGATTTGATCCAGTGCGAAGAAGTGTCGCCAGAGAAGCGATGGAACGGCTCATTCTCGACGGACGAATTCATCCCGCGCGGATCGAAGAAGTCGTCGCGAAAGTTTCGCAGGAAATGGACGAAACGATTTTACGCGCTGGCGAAGAAGCCGTCACTAAAGTGGGAATTCCTCCTCCCCATTTGGAAATCGTGAAGATGTTGGGACGACTTCATTTTCGTCAGAGTTTTTCGCAAAATATTTTAAATCATTCCGTGGAAGTGGCGCATTTGATGGGATTGCTGGCGGGAGAACTGGGCATTGAGATCGCGCCCGCCAAACGCGCTGGATTATTGCACGACATTGGCAAAGCCATGGATCATGAAGTCGAAGGCCCGCACGCCATTATTGGCGGGGAGTTTATTAAACGTTACGGCGAAACGGATGCCGTGGTGGACGGCGTCGCTTCGCATCACGATGAAGTGCCGCATACCGGTTTGCTCGGAATTTTAGTTAGCGCGGCTGATGCGATGAGCGCCACGCGTCCCGGCGCCCGTTCGGAAACGATGACGACTTACATCAAACGCGTGGAAGCTTTGGAAAAAATTGCCTTATCTTTTCCCGGTGTGGAAAAATGTTTTGCGGTTCATGCCGGGCGCGAACTGCGCGTTTTTGTGCAACCGGAAAAAATCACGGATGAAGAATCATTTAGTTTAGCGCGAAATATTGCGCGAGCGGTCGAAGAGAAATTGCAATATCCCGGTCAGATTCGAGTCACCGTCACCCGCGAAACCCGCTGCGTGGAATTCGCGAAATAAGTTTCCGATAATCTCTCCCAATAAATAATCGCCGAATTGAATTCTTGTCGGTTAGTGCCCATCGTACTGCGATGACTTTCTTGTTTTTTTGCGGGGCGGCAATATTTTGTATTCCGCGCCAGTGCGACACTACCGGCATTGAAGACTATTCCCCAGAAAGGAAATGACTGCGGAGTGTTTTAGTTCATCCCACGGCAAGAAGACAGATTCGTTTGCGGGCTGATTCCGCTAATGGGCAATGCCAAAATATGTCCTCATCCGCTTGTTTTAGTGCTTGCAGCAAACAACCTATTTTGCAATTGTCGCAATCAACACTGAGGCCGTCCGAATGGCAAACAAAACAATCAACAAAGGGACTGAAACTTCCCAAAAAGTCGAACAAATTTCCGGCTTGAATTATGTGTCCGCCATCTCAGTAACTCCATCAGGGCGCCAGGTAGACCGCATTTTTATCCCTGCCGCAGAACGTGGTTGTTCGGTGAAGAACTCCCTCTTTTCTGTGAGGCTTTCTAATCTTCTGGCGGCATGGAACATTCGTTTATTAGGAGAATTGCATGGGAAAAATTACACAGAGTTTTCAAGATGGCCGAATTGCGGGAAAAACACACTATCTGAACTCCGAGAATTCGTGCGGAGATTACAATCTAGCACCATCGAACCACCGTCTTCGCCAGGGAATTCTCCCTTTGGTGGTGTCTCGCCGGGTCAAACTCCGGTCCACATGCCTTCCCTTGCCATTCCACTGATAACACCCGATTTAAAATTAGCAGAACTACCAATGTCGGTGCGTCTAGAGAATGTTTTGAAGCAATGCGGTTATAAGTTGCTAGGTGACCTCCACGGGCTAGAAACTGCAGACTTGCTGAAGGTTAGAAATTGCGGACAAAAAAGCATTCTCGAATTAAAAGAACTTATCCGTCGAGCCGCCATGGGTGAGTTTTCATCGACCGCGAGGGAAGATGTGGGTTTGTGTCTTCATGAAATTATCCATGCAATTGACTCAGGTCTCGCTAGTCTCTCCAACCGTAACCACAAAATTTTTGATGCACGTCTGAGTCTAAGGACACTGGAAGATGTCAGTTTGGAATTCAAAATGACTCGCGAACGTGTTCGGCAGATTGTGAATGTTAGCGTAGACAAGATGCGACGCGACGGTGGTCCAAGGCTAAGAGAGGCCCTGAAGGCGGTCGTCCGGGAATGCCAGCGACGTGTATGTCTGCTCACGCCCGATTTATTTGTACGTTGGATAGGCGGGCCAGCTATCGCTCTTTCGCGT
>JALYXC010000478.1 GCA_030947315.1 Verrucomicrobiota bacterium
CGTCCACGCGGTCGGGCGTAGGCCGATTGTTCATCATTTCTAATTCGGTCAATGCGCTGGTATTTTTTTCCTCGGCGGTGACTTGCGGCGTTCCCTGCGGAGCGCTTTCGGGAGCCTGGTGTCCGCCGCCTTTGAGAGTTTGTTGCACTGTGCCCAACTCTGTCGCGAAGCGTTTTCCAAACTCTTCGAGCGGTTTGTTGTAACCGTTTTCTGCGATTGGCTTGTGAAAAAGATCGATAAATTTATCTTTTAGGTCAGGTAAATTTATTCTGTCTTGCGGACGTTTTGGCCCGGCAACACTCGGTTGCACTTCGCTTAAATCCAATTCCAGCGACATGCTGTAAACGCATTCGCCTTTTTTCGGCATGCCAAACATTTCCTGCGCTTTGAAATAATTTCGAAACGCAGTGACCTGTTCCTCCGTTCGTCCCGTGGCCGAAAGATATTGGCAGGACTCTTCATCAATCGGGAAGAAACCCATCGTCGCGCCATATTCAGGGGCCATGTTCGCAATGGTTGCGCGATCCACGACCGCGAGAGCCGACGCGCCTTCGCCAAAAAATTCAACAAATTTTCCGACGACTTTTGCTTTGCGCAAAATTTGCGTAATGGTCAGCGCCAAGTCCGTTGCGGTCACACCTTCCCGCAATGAACCTTTCAAATGGACACCCACGACGTCGGGCGTAAGAAAATAAACGGGTTGTCCCAACATGCCCGCTTCCGCTTCGATGCCGCCGACGCCCCAGCCGACAATTCCCAAACCGTTGATCATCGTTGTGTGCGAATCAGTTCCAACCAAAGTGTCGGGATAATAAACTCCATCTTTTTCGAGAACGCCTTTCGCGAGATATTCCAAATTGACTTGATGCACGATGCCGATGCCGGGCGGCACGACATTAAAATTATCAAAGGCCTGCATGCCCCATTTCAAAAATTGGTAACGGGTGGAATTGCGCTTGAATTCCGTTTCCATATTCAATCGCAGCGAATTCGCCGTGCCGGAAAAATCCACTTGCACCGAATGATCAATCACCAAATCCACAGGAACCAGCGGTTCGATAATTTTTGATTCCTTGCCGAGTTTCGCCGCGGCCGAACGCATCGCGGCCAAGTCCACCAGCAACGGCACGCCCGTAAAATCCTGCAAAACAATTCGCGCCACGATGAATGGAATTTCCTCAGTGCGTTCGCCGGTCGGTTTCCAGTTGGCCAGCGCGCGAACATTTTGTTCCGAAACTTTTTTGCCGTCGCAATTGCGCAAAACGGATTCGAGCACGATGCGAATGGAAACCGGCAGTTTGGAAACGGGGCCGACGCCGGCTTTTCCCAACGCTGGCAGAGAATAAAATGAGCTTTGCTGGCCATTGCCGGAATCAAATGTCTGCCGCGAATTAAAAAGATTATTCATAAATTATTTCCCGCGTTTGCGGGGGCAAGAAAATGAAGTTTGCGGCAATCGCTGTCAAGGAAAGGAGCGCAAATGAAAACGCAACCGATTCACCAAATAAAAAAGGGACAGAAATCATCTCTCGTTAACACCCTGCTTTAGTTGGGTGAATATGATGATTTAATGCGTTGAACCGTTTTAACGGCTTTCTCCTTCGCACGGAAACCGTTGAAAACGGTTGAATTTTTTTGCGCTCACCAACACCCAGCTAAAGCAGGGTGTTAATGAGAGGAGAAAATTTCATGCGCTACCGTTTTCTTCGTTTTCGTACGGCCGCTGAAAACTTATTTCAATTTTGCCAACGCTTCTTTTACCGCGTTGAAATTCGGCAAATCTTTTGGTGTCGCGGTTTGTTCGCTGTATTGCACGACGCCATTTTTGTCGATGACGATGGCGGCGCGAGCGGCGGTGTCCCCTGCTCCCGCAAGCATCGGAAAAACCACGTCGTAATCTTTGATGACCTGTTTGTTCAAATCACTGGCGAGCGTGAAGCCGATTTTTTCCTGCTTGGCCCACGCTTCCTGCGCGAAAGGCGAATCCACGCTGATGCCGATGACTTCCGCATTCAGATCGGCGTATTGAGAAAGGACCGCCGTGATGTCGCACATTTCGTTGGTGCAAACTCCCGTAAAAGCGGCTGGGAAAAAAAGCAGCACGGTATTTTTTTTGCCGAAATTGCTGCTTAATTTTACATCGCTCAGACCGGTTGCAGTTTTCGATTTCAACGTGAAGTCCGGCGCTTTGGTTCCAACTTTTATTGCCATAAATTTTTTTGGTTAATTTTTTATAATTGTGCCGCCTTTATAATTCATTGTGCAAACAGTGTCAAACTTGCGTTCTGCAGGGGGCGAGGATAGTTCATGGTTAATCCGTCAATAGTTCGGGTTGGCTAGCCTCAAGATACCGTAAAGAATTACCGTAGACACACAGACTGAAAGAAATGTCTTGCCTCCGGATCGAATCGCACGGCGTATTGCAAAAATAGGTAATCAAAATTGTGGGCAGTCCGAGAATTAGCCAAAATCCGTAACTCCAGAAAAGATAAAACTGTAGGCGGGATGCGGTTACTTGAAAGAGCAGGAGAGCAATAAACGGTGGTAAAATTGCATCAAAGGCGGGTGGACTCCGATGATGGATTCTGAATTCAGCAGAAACCCAAGGCACGAGGAAAAAAGCAGACATGATCAGGGTGAATACCAAGAACCGTTGCGGCTCCGAGTTCATTATGCCCGCCGCATCATTCAGAAACACGAGAGAAAAATACCACAAACCAACAGCCGAAAGGCAAAGGGAAACAAGTCCCCGAATGGGAGGTACACTTGGACTCTGGGAAGCGAGAAGCAGCCCGCTACAGTTGCTCACCGCAAATAAAAGCGCGTTTACCGTGACGTAAACCCAAGGCGTCTCCGATAGCGTGAGCATCAATCCCAAAACGACGGGAAGAACCATTGCGATGCCAGCAATAAGAGCTAATTCATGAACGCGTCGAATCATCGCAGCCGCTTAACAATTGTATTCAACGACATTTTGATAATTAATCCATTTCCTTGCAACCTAAAGATTTGCGACTACCCATATTCGAACTAATTCACTTTCGCATTATGGCCCTTCGTTGACACTCGCTTTTTGGCCGTCTAGCCTTTGGCGCAAATGTCACGATTGCCCT
>JALYXC010000484.1 GCA_030947315.1 Verrucomicrobiota bacterium
TTCGCGATTCCGGTGACCGGCGCCAACAAACGCCGCCTCGAAGCGCTCAAGCAACGCCGCGCCGAACGCGAAGCGCATGATCTCCATTCCATGACTGAACTTTCCAAAAGCATTTCCAAACTGACATGTGTCGTGACGGCCAAGACCGGCGAGGATGGAAAAATGTTTGGAGCGGTGACCAACGGCGCGATTGCCGATCAACTCAAAACACAATTCGACATTGCGCTGGACAAAAAGAAAATCCATTTGGAAAAACCGATTAAAACTTTGGGCGAACATGAAGTGGAACTTCGTCTTCATCCTGAAGTAGTCACCACCATGAAAGTTCGCGTGGAAAGCACCAACCCGGTGGCTGCAACCGCTGCCGCTGTTCCCGCTGAAGAGACCAAAGAAAAAGATCATCGCAAAACTGAATCGCGCGCTCACCGCGCCGAAAAAAGCGCCCCCGCCGGAAAAGAAAAGAAAACTGCGAAAGTAGAAAAATCTGGTAAAGAAGAAAAAACCGAGCGCAAACCCCGACCTACTAAAAGCGAAAAATAATTTTTCTATCTTTTCAAGAAAAAGGTGAGGCCAGGTGATCGGGCGCGGCTCGCTGATTTATCCCAACACAAACTGGCGCGGCCTTTTGCCGGCCAACATGATTGTGAAAAATAAAGCCGCTCAGGAAATCGTAGAGGGGCATTTGCGCGTCACCTGACGCAAAACCGATCCAAACAAAACTCCCAACCCAATCCGCAGTTGTAACTTCGCAGTTTTTATTTTTCATGGTTTAATTGTCGGTAATGCAATTCGGGTCGCTCCATTTAAAATCTAATTTGTTTCTTTCGCCTTTGGCCGGCTACACCAATTTGCCGTTTCGTTTGGCCTTGCGCGAAATTGGCGGACTCGATTTGGCCACCACCGATTTGGTCAATGCGCGTTCTCTCCTGGAGAAAAATCGCAAGGCCTTGAAGTTGATTGAAACTTGTCCGGCAGATTCTCCGCTCGCCGTCCAATTATTTGGAAGTGTTCCTGAAGAAATGCGCGACGCGGCGATTTATCTGGAATCCATCGGCGTCTCTTCGGTGGACATTAATATGGGTTGTCCGGTGAAAAAAGTCTGCAAAGTCGGCGGCGGTTCCGCGATGATGACCGAACTCGGAAAAACCGCGCAGCTTGTGCGAGGCATGGTCAATGCCGTGAAAATTCCTGTCACCGCCAAAATGCGGCTGGGCTGGGATGACGAAAATTTAACCGCGCCGAATCTCGCGCGCGTTTTAGAAGAAGCAGGTGTCGCAGCGATTTTTGTGCATGGCCGGACGCGCGAACAAGGTTTTGGCGGCGCGGTCAATCTCGCTGGCATTCGCGCGGTCGCGCAAGCCGTGAAAAAAATTCCGGTCATCGGCAATGGCGACGTCACCACTCCGCAAGCCGCGAAAATGATGTTTGAGAAAACCGGCTGCGCGGGCGTCAGCATTGGCCGCGGCGCGTTTTATAATCCGTGGATTTTTCTGCACACGAAACATTTTTTGGACACGGGCGAACTTTTACCCGAGCCAACTTTCGCCGAACGCATTCGGGTGATGTGTCGCCATCTCGATTTGATGGTGGAAATTTTTGGCGAAGAATTAGGCTGTCGCATGTTCCGAAAAATTGCGCCGTGGTATTCCAAACGATTTGGTCCAGCCAGCGAATTCAACAAAAAAGCCGTGATGATTTCAACCAGGTCGGACTTCCATGAGCTTCTGGAAAAATATAAAAACTGGCGCGAACAATTCCTGGATGAACACGGCGAATTAAAACCGACCTATCGTCCGCCGCCGATGGTTGCATCCTTCATGCAGGAACCCGAAGTCGCGCGCCGCGAGCAAATCCCCGTGCCAAAAGGGCCGGTGGAAGTTTGGTGACGACTTTACAGAATTTGATATGTTGCCAGCGTGAGTCCGACGATTTTTCGGTACCGGCGATACCGCTTTTATTTCTTTTCGCGAGAAGAGCCGCGAATGCATGTGCATGTAATTTCGCCGGAAGGTGAGGCCAAATTTTGGTTGGAACCGGAAGTTGACCTGGCTGTAAACAAAGGTCTCAGTTCAATTGAATTGAATGACTTGAAACAAATAATTGAGGAACGACAAAATGAAATCCGAGAGCACTGGCGCCGACACTTTGAACGTTGAGGTTTTAAACATTTCGTCACATGGGTTCTGGCTGATGGTTGCAGAGCGGGAGTATTTTCTCGGCTTCGACAATTTTCCATGGTTCCAACAAGCCACTTTAAGTAAGTTGTTTCACGTCGAATTGCACCATGAGGAACATCTCTATTGGCCAGAGTTAGATGTCGATCTGGATTTGGATCGAATTAAATATCCGAAAAAATATCCGCTCGTGATGCAATATTGAGGTATTAATCTATCGTGTGATGTTCGAGCGCACATACTTCCAATGCTATTTGTCGTCTCTGGAAGTTCTGCGCCGCGAGCAAATCCCAGTGCCGAAAGGGCCGGTGGAAGTTTGGTAATTGCTCAATTTAGCAAGACGCGAATTTTTTTAAAACATGCATTGGACAAGGCTAACTAAAAAATTTAGCGTCAAAAAATGAACTATGTTATGCGATAATAATTACCACCTGAGGTGATTTATGATCAAAGTAACATCAAAAGAAAAAAGTTTGCTGATGGCGATTGTTTACATCGCGGTCCCATTCGGAGCGATGCTGGTATTGATTCATTTTCTCGGCGAGCTTCACGGCTTGATTTCCATGGTTGTCATTTTAATTGGTCAGATATCATTTTTGACTAGCCGCGTGGTTGTGTTGGAGCGCGAGCTTCGGATTTCGCATGAGCCATCTGACGGTGGGCGCTGGCGCCGACACTAGTTCCCATGTCATCCGTCATTTCCGTTGCGATTGATTCCTCTCAATTTCCAGAAAATGTCCGCCGCGACTTGCTGGAATCACTTCGTCGCCGCCAGGTTAATCACAAATTTCTTTACGACAGTTTTAAGCAAACTCAAAAATGGCTCGCGCTCCATGAAACTTTTTCGCCCTCGCGCACCGACAAAAATTGCGCTGACACTTATGATAAAAGTTTTGCAGCGGCGATTAAAAAAATCAAGGCGCCGAAAATTCATTTGATTGGACTCGGCTGCGGCGGCGGACAAAAAGATGCGCGGCTTTTGCGTTTGTTAAAAGAGCGGGGGAAAAAATTATGTACACACCTTGCGATGTCAGCGTCGCGATGGTTTTAGTCGCGCAGCAGGCGGCTTCTGAAATTATCTCCGAAAAAAATTGTTGGCCGCGCGTTTGCGATTTGGCGACGGCAAATAATCTGGCAGAATTTTTGGAGAATCCGGCGGCGCGATTCGCCACGCGGCTCATTACTTTTTTTGGCATGATCCCGAATTTTGAGCCATCGCAGATTTTGCCGCGTCTGGCGACATTATTGCGTCCGCGCGATTTTTTATTATTTAGCGCGAATCTGGCCCCGGGAAAAAATTACGAAAAGGGCGTCAGGAAAATTTTGCCCCTTTATGATAATGCGCAGACACGCGATTGGCTTTTAACTTTTCTTTTTGATCTCGGCGTGGAACGCAACGAGGGTGAATTGCATTTTAAAATCGAAGAATGCCCAATAGTAACGGGACTGAAACGAGTGACCGCCTATTTTCATTTTGCAAAAAGCCGGGTGCTTTTCGTGGATCAAGAAAAGTTTTTATTTCAACCAGGCGAAACGATTCGATTATTTTTTTCTTATCGTTACACGCCGAAAAAAACGCGACAACTTTTGGCCGCTCATGGATTAGCCACACTCGATCAATGGATCAGCAA
>JALYXC010000072.1 GCA_030947315.1 Verrucomicrobiota bacterium
TGGTGAGGGTGGTCCAGCTAGTCGAATTTAAATTGTTTTTGTATTCCACTCGGTAGGATGATCCAACTTGTCCTGCAAGGCTCAACCTTATATTACCAAGCGATGAGTTGATTCCCAGCGAAGGAGGCGAAGAAATATTAACATTGAGCGTGATGTTGCCTTCTCGAACGGCGGGATCTATTCCAAAACCATCTACTGCAATTTCATATTCCATGCCGGTAGCGGCGGGAAAAGTAACCTGACTCCGCCCACCGAAACCAGGGTAATCATCGTTATTGGTTACCAAAGTCAAACCATTGATATAAATGGCTAGAATCGTGTCAAAGCTGCTATTTGTCGTGTTGATTGTGGCTGTTCCCGCGATGGGAGCGGTCCACTTCCACCAAACCGATTTTCCGCCATAAGGTGAAAAATGCAAAGGCTCGCCGATTTCTTTTGTCGCGTTTGCATTCGAACCGGTCACAGTTGTCACTGCGCTGCCCGTCGTGGTTATAGCAATTCGGCTTGCAAAATTATCGTTGACAGGAGGAGGAAGCGGAACCATGCTTACATTCAAACTGACATTGCCTTCGCTAGCGTATTCATATGATCCAAAACCGTCCACCGCAATTTCATATTCTGTCCCGGCCACGGCAGGAAAAGTAACCTGGCTCTGGTCACCAAAACCCGGATAGTTATCGTTTTCGGCCATCGTTGTCAAACTACCAACAGAAAAGCCAGTATAGACCGCCATAATTGTATCAAAGTTGCTATTGGTCGTATTGATTGTAGCTGTTCCCGTTAATGGAGCTGTCCATTTCCACCAAACTGATTTCGCACCCCCAGAGCCGAGATGAATCTGAGGCTCACCGATTTCTTTCGTCGCATTCACATTAGAACCCGTCACCGTAGTCACGGCATTGCCGGAGGTGGTCACGGTAATTCGGCTTGCAAAATTATCGTTGGAAGGAGGGGAAAACGGAGCAATGCTAACATTGAGTACGACATTGCCTTCGCTAATGCTTGCACCTGTTCCAGAACCATCTACCGCAATTTCATATTGGACGCCGGCAACGGCGGGAAAAGTAACCTGACTGAAGAGAAAGAAACCTCCATAATCATCATTATTGGCTATCAAGGATAGATTATTAATCAAATTGCCCGTATAAACGGCCAGAATTGTATCAAAATCGCTGTTTCTTGTACTGACAGTAGCCGTTCCACTTAATGAAGGGGTCCATTTCCACCAAACCGACTTTCCGCCAAAATTTGAATAGTGAAAAGGTTCTCCCGCTTGTCTCGTCGCGCCCACATTTGAACCGGTGACCGTAGTCATGGCACTCCCGGAGGTTGCCACGTTAAATCCACCAAAATTATTATCATTGAGCGGAACCGCTTGAGCAGGCGAACCAAATCCCAACAGCGCAAATAATCCCGCGAGAAGGATGAAATTTTGGCTTTTAAGATTCAAATTTTGAGTGAATGTTTTCATAGTTTTTATGCCAATTTTTTTGCGAACCGGGCCGAGAAAGCCACCAGGTTTAAGTTTTCCACCGGGAAGAAAGAAGATAACAAGCCGTCTTTATAATGTCAAGCACGCCGATGTTCGCGGTTGAATTTCTCCCGCTACCGCGCGAAGGAGAATTATCCATGCGCATAAAGAATTTTTTTTGCTTTGGCGATTATGGCGTTCCTGCAATTCGTAAATGGCTTCCACTATTTTCGGCAAATTGAGGGCGTGCGCCTGAACGCCTTTTCCAATTTCCTGCAAAAGCGTAATGGTTAATTGTCCGCCCAGATGTTCGCGAAATTCTTCCAGACCTTTTAACACCAGCAAATAATTCTCCGCATTCACATTTAAAAGTTCATTGGCAAAAAGTTCGAAACCGAGTTTTTCCAAAAGATTTAAAATGCGTTCCGCCTCCGCCGTTTCCAGCAAACCAATTTTCCGCGAATAAATTACATCCAGCGCGATTCCAATGGCCACCGCTTCGCCATGCCGGATTTTGTAATCGGAAAGTTGCTCCAGCTTGTGCGCCGACCAATGGCCAAAATCGAGCGGGCGCGCGGACCCAAATTCAAATGGATCACCGCACGTCGCGATGTGATTTAAATGCAATTCGGCGCAGCGATAAATCAAACGTTGCATCGCGCCGCGCTCAAATTCGGCGAGCGCCGTCGCTTCCTTTTCCATCGTTTCAAAAAAATCCCGGTCCCTAATCAAAGCGACTTTGACCGCCTCGGCGTAACCGGCCCGTTTGTCGCGCAGCGGCAACGAATCGAGTAATTGAAAATCATTGATGACGGCGAACGGCGGCGAAAAAGTTCCAACAAAATTTTTTTTGCCAAAAGCGTTGATCCCATTTTTTATGCCGACGCCTGAATCGTTCTGGCTCAAAGTGGTCGTGGGAATTCGCAGGTGCCTCATGCCGCGATGAGCCGTCGCCGCGGCTAATCCGACCATATCGAGCAAAGCGCCGCCGCCGACCGCGATCACGTAGGAATGGCGATCAAGATGAAAACGATCCAGGTGCGATTGAATTTCCGAGACATGAAAATAAGAATTTTTTGTCCGCTCGCCGCCTTCAATAATGATGGGTGGACAGACTAATTGCAAAGACGGGAAAGCAGAAAAATAATTTTCCACGCGACGGCTTAAATCCGTTTGCGCCTGCGATAAAGTTTCGTCCAGCACAACAAGCCCTTTGCGAATTTGGTCGGGCTGTTCATTCTGCAAAAGATCTTTGAGCAACGGATTGGCCGCGCTAAAAACATTTTCTGTGAAATAAACCCGATGTTGGAAGCTGACTTGAATGGTTTGCTCGATAACCGACATGGTTTTAATTTGAAACGTTGGACGCTTGATTTCGAGTTTTATTTATCGTTCGAGACGTCTGCAAAACCATGATCGGGAAAGATGTAGTGTCTGGCCTGTGGCCAGCAACCCTAGGATTTCCCGCGAATTGATCGGGACACAGTCCCGACGCTACAACGTTTTGCAGAGGTCTCAGTTCATACCAACTCCCAAAAACATTGGGTAAAAAGAAACGATGCATTCGCAAAGTAGGGCTGGCGTCCCGCCTGTCCAGCGAGCGCCACAGCGCGAGCAAACTGCCTCGCGGACGCTCCCCGGAGACTTGGAAGACGTCCGCCCTACGTTATTCGATTTTCATTGAGCAACGGTTTTTGTTAGCTTTAGGCTGAGGGTTGAGTCAATGGCATCAAAAAATCCGAAACGAAAAATTTTTCTCTGGATGGGAGCCGTTTTTATCGGATTGCTCCTGGTCGTTTTGTCATTGCCAGTCTGGTTTCCCTGGCTGCTTCAGCCAATTCTCCAAAAGCAAGGGGCCAAATATTCTTCTTATCAGCGAATCGGTTACAGCCATTTTGCTTTGACGCAATTGGAATATGCAAATCCAAAAATAAAATTCCAAGCCGGACGAATCGAAGCTTTTCAACCAAGTGCCTGGCTTTGGCATCATTATTTTTCCCGCCAGAAAAATCAGCCCGATTTTCTTAAAATCAACGACTGGCAATTAACGCTTTTAAAAAATAAAAATCAGGCGCAAGCCAAAACGCCTTCCTCCATTCCCGTGATTTTTGAAAAATTTGAACGCGCGCTGCCTCACGCGCAAAACTGGCTGCCGGCCGCTCAATTGCGCGACGGGAAAATTCATTTCGGCAAAGTTGAACTTCCCGTTACCGCGGCGACTTGGAAAAATAATGCGCTAGCCGCACAGATTTTTCTCCCGCAACAAAATCAGACTGCCCAACTTGAAGTAACCCTCTCACGCGAACGCGCCGCCCACATTTCCCTTGTTTTATTGCCTCTCAACCTTGAAACAAAATTGTCGCTTACCAAAAAAGGCGACATTGTTCAGTTGGTTGGAAATAGTTTTTGGCAAAGTAATCGGCTCGATTTTGATGCGCAATTTTCCCGCGATAGTTGGCTGCCCGAAAAAGCAACCGCACAATCAAAATCGTTTCGTGTTCCCGCAGAAAAAAT
>JALYXC010000047.1 GCA_030947315.1 Verrucomicrobiota bacterium
ACACATTCGGCAGTCAGAATGAAGCGAGTTGGGTGAAATTGCCCGACGACAGCATCCTGACAGTTGACAAAAGTGGCACCAGCTCCGAACGTTATATCCCTGCATTGAACACCTGGGTCACGGATACTAACGTCCCGGTCTCTTTGTATGACGCTCTCCCTGAGTTGGGAGCGGGTTTCCTTTTGCCGAATGGTCGGGCTTTCTTCCTCGGAGGCAGTGGACAAACCGCTCTTTACACTCCTTCCGGCAATACTAGTCCCGGCACATGGGTGGCGGGTCCGGTTATTCCCGGCGGGTGGGGATGTAGCGATGCTGCAGCCGCGATGATGGAACTTAACGGGAGGATTCTTTGCGCTGTGGGGCCAATTGGTGTATTCGCCCCACCGACCAGCTTCTATGAATATGACTATCTGGACCTGACTGCCGGCCCCAACGGCTCGTTCACTCAGGTGGGTAGTCCGACCGGTGGCTTTACCGACAGCAATATTCCGCCGACTCAGACCAATGCGGTTATCCCGTACCAGACCATTATGCTGGTACTGCCGGACGCGAGCATACTTTACTCCGATTCCACCACCAACCTCTACACCTACGTTCCCAATGGCTTTCCGCGCATTTCCTCTGTTCCTTCCATTAGTAGCATCACTGCGAACGGCAACGGTTCATATCACCTGATCGGCACAAAGCTCAACGGCATTTCAGAGGGCGCGGCCTATGGCGATGACGCTCAGATGGATAGCAACTATCCCCTCGTGCGGGTGACTGATGGCAGCGGCAACGTTCTTTACCTACCCACCTACAACTGGAGCAGTACGAGCGTAAGAACTGGAAACAAACTGGTGTCCACCGAGTTTTTTGCGTTCCAAAGCCTGAAAGCGGGGTTGCCATACTCGTTGGTGGCAGTAGCCAACGGAATCAGCTCTGATCCGGTTACGTTTTACGGACCGGTCTGGGTTGACATCAACTCTGCTAACCCCACTCAGACCGGTAGCTACATTTTTCCTTATCATACATTGGCGCAGGGCATCAGTGCTGTTCCAAATAGCGGCACAATCAATTTCAAAACCGCTGGCTCCATTCCGACGGCGATGGTATTGACTAAACCAATGACTATAGTTGCGATAGGTGGCCCAGTTACGATAGGTCAATGATCGCCTGAACAATAAATCAGCTTCGAGTTGAAGCTTATGAAAAAAATTATCTGTGACATTTCAAAGAAACTCGGCTGGCTTTTTAATTTGGCCGCCGCCGGTGTTTGCCATAATGCCTCGGCCGTCCTTTTCGATGGCGGAGTGGATTCCGCCAATCTCGGCAAAGGCGATTGGATATATTATATGTCGGAAGCTACTAATCAACTCGGGGGACATGTTACAAGTGTGGTGGATATTCCGACTTTAATGAACTACGAAAAAAGTCAGGGCATGATTTTTCTCATTGTCAAAGCGGGAACAGGTTCGACGAATTTTCCTTCCGACTCCAATATTCAATTCACCAAGGCACTGGTCAATGAGGCGCACGGGGCCGGCTTGAAAATTTTTGGCTATACTCGTTCGAATGGAATTGATGTGCTAGGTGAAATCGCGTTGGCCACCAGAATTTATAATCTCGGCGCGGATGGATTTGTTCTTGACGCTGAATCCGAGTGGGAGAGCCAGAATTTGCCGGATAACCAAAATAAAGCAATGCAATTGGGTTCGGGCATCAAAGCGCAATTTCCTAATAAATTTCTTGCACACGCTCCTTTTCCCGCCATCAGTTTGCACTCCTCATTTCCTTACAAAGAGTTTGGTTTCTATTGCGATGCAGTAATGCCGCAAGATTATTGGGTGGATTTTGCCAGAACGCCGACCTCCACCGTGGACTGGATGGATACCAACTGGCGCAACTGGCAAAATGGGCTAACGGGTGTTTGGACTAATTCCATCAAACCTCTCGCGCCTGTCGGACAAGCTGATATCGCAGGCCAGACGCGCGCGGAATTTACCGAGTTTGTGAACTACTTAAAAACCGATCCCAATTGCGTGACCAGGACCGGGTATCGTGGCGTGAGTTATTGGCGCGCCGATTTGCATACGCCCGAAATGTGGATTGGAATCGCCGCCGCTGACATGGGCACGGTCTGGGTTGACATCAACTCCAGTAACGCCACTCAGATGGGCAGCTACGATTTTCCTTATCATACATTGGCGCAGGGGATCAGTGCTGTTCCAAATAGCGGCACAATCAATTTCAAAACCGGCGGCTCCATTCCGACGGCAATGGTGTTGACCAAACCGATGACTATAGTTGCGATAGGTGGCCCAGTTACGATAGGTCGATAAGTTTTCACCTTACGCTTTCGATATGAAATATTTTTAAATATGAACACGAAGAAATTTCTCCTCACAATGACTGCGAGCTTGTTTGCGGGGACGGTCCTCGCGCAAAACTATTCCATTGACCGGTTCACCATTGATGGCGGCGGCGGCACAAGTACCGGCGGAGTTTATTCAGTCAGCGGCACCATTGGCCAGCCGGACGCCAATCAACAAGCTCTGACGGGCGGAAATTTTTCACTCATCGGCGGTTTCTGGTCGCTGGTTGCAGTGCAAACGCCCGGCGCGCCGTTGTTGACGATTACTCTTACCAGCACAAATACTGCGGTGGTTTCGTGGCCATCGCCTTCGACAGGTTTCGCGCTTCAACAAAATAGTGACTTGAACTCTGCCAACTGGACCACGCCGTTGGAGACCGTCACCGATAATGGCACGATCAGATTTATCATCGTCAATCCACCCACCGGAAACCGATTTTACCGACTAATTAAACCTTGACCGATCGGCAACTTCCTTTTGCCAAAAAAAAATTTGAAGGCATTCCTTTTTCGATGAACACAACGTCACGAAATCGTTTTCAAAATTTGAGCAGGAATATCTTGACGAAATTTGTTTTGTCCCGCACGGTGGCCGACTGTTTTGATAGCTTTAATGAGCAAACCGCTGTTGTAAAAATTCGTGATGAACCTGAAGACAAAAAAAATCCGCAAATTAAAAACGCTCTCCCGCAAAAATCGAGTTTCTGGAAAAAAAATTTCAGCTCCTTTAAAAGCCATTTCTCGTCCCGGATTAAAAAAAGCAAAATCCGAAAAACCCGCGCGCAAAAACGCGTCAGGGCTATTGCCTAAGAATATTTTTGGGAAGGGCCCAGCTGCGATGGCGCCGGTCAAAAGCCACTCGGGAGTGGACTTGACCGAAAAAATCAAGGAACTCCTCAGGCTGGCCAAGGAGCAGGGCCATTTGACTTACGACGATATTAATGACGCCTTGCCGGATAATGTTATTTCTCCCGATGAACTGGATGAAATTTACGATAAATTGCGCAATCTGGAAGTTGAAATTGTCGAACAATCGGAAGTGGATCGCGTCAAGCAGCCCGAACCGGAAGAAGAAGAGGAGCCGGGCAAATTGGATGTGCTGGATGATCCAGTGCGAATGTATCTGCGGCAAATGGGTAAAACGCCGCTGCTGACCCGCGAGCAGGAAGTTGAAATTTGCAAACGCATCGAAACCGCGGAAATCGAAGTCAAACGGATTATTTATAATTTCGGTTTCACGGGCAAAGAGCATATCGCTCTGGCCGAAAAATTAATTTCCGAGCCGCCCAAGGAACGTTTTGATCGCGTCGTGGTGGATAAAAAAGTGGAGAGCCGCGAGCGGCATTTAAAAGAAATACGCAAATTGACCAGAAAAGTTCGCGCGCTCGATCAAACGCTCGATCACAAATATGCCGAGTGGCAAAAAGCGCTCAACAAAGCCAAACAGGAAAAACGATTTTCCGAATTTAAAAAATTCGACAAAAAATTGCAGGCCACCTTTCCCAAATTTTATTACAAACAAAAAGTGTTGGAAGAGATGACGTTGGTCACCGAAAATATTCATGACAAGATCCAATCTGGGCTACGGATCATTCGTGATTTGGAAAGCCAGCGCAAAACGCCTCAGTCCCAGGCCATCATTCATGCCGAACAACAAAAAATCAAAGCGCTCGAAGAATTTGCCCGAATGCCGGCGGATAATTATCTGCGCGCTTTCGAAGAATTGAAACACTTCGGCGGCAAGGCTCAACAGGCCAAAACTGAAATGGCCGAAGCTAATTTGCGTCTCGTCATTTCCATTGCCAAAAAATACACCAATCGCGGCCTGGCTTTTCTCGATTTGATTCAGGAAGGAAATATGGGCCTGATGAAAGGCGTGGAAAAATTCGAGTATCGCCGCGGCTACAAATTTTCCACCTACGCGACCTGGTGGATTCGCCAGGCCGTCACTCGCGCTATTGCCGATCAAGCGCGCACCATTCGCATTCCCGTGCACATGATCGAGATCATCAATAAACTTTGGCGCGCTCAAAAACAATTGCTTCAGGATTTTGGCCGTGAAGCGACGCCGGAAGAACTGGCTGATGAAATGCTTTTATCGGTCGAACGAGTCCGCGCTATTTTAAAGATGGCGCAACAGCCGATCTCATTGCAATCGCCCGTGGGCGACAGCGACGAAGCCAGCTTCGGCGATTTCATTGAAGATAAAACGGCCGAAAGTCCGATTGAAATGACCAGCTACAGTTTGCTCAAAGAAAAATTGGGCGATGTGTTGGAAACATTGACGGAACGGGAACGAAGAATTTTGCAACTTCGTTTTGGACTGGCCGATGGTTATTCCCGCACGCTTGAAGAAGTCGGCAAACAATATAAAGTGACGCGGGAACGAATTCGTCAGATCGAAGCAAAAGCGCTGCGCAAATTACGGCACCCGACTCGCGTCCGCCAATTGCAAGGTTTCCTTGACACGGAAGAACCAGTCTAGTTTTTTTAAATTTTTTCCTTTTGGCGGAATTGAGAAGCCGGTTCGGAATCCTGCTTGTCTATTGAACGTTCCGGCTTAAACTAAAACTCTGGATGAATGAATTATGAAGCAACAGAAATTATATTATTTTGACAACAATGCCACGACGCGAGTAGCACCCGAAGTCGTCGAGGCGATGATTCCTTTTTTAAGTGAATTTTGGGGCAATCCGAGCAGCGCTTATCAGTTCGGTTCGCAAGTTGCCAAACATCTTGAAGAAGCTCGCGAGAAAGTCGCCGCGCTCATCAATGCGGATCCCAAGGAAATTGTTTTCACCAGTTGCGGAACGGAAAGTAATAATTCCGCTATTCACAGCGCGCTCGTTACGAATCCAAAAAAGCGTCACGTCATTACCACGGCCGTTGAACATTCCGCGAATATTAATTTCGGCGAATATTTGCAAAAACAAGGTTACGAGGTCACTTATTTGCCAGTGGAATCCGACGGCTCGCTCGATTTGCATCTGCTCGAAAAATCCATTAGGCCCGACACGGCGATTGTTTCTGTGA
>JALYXC010000535.1 GCA_030947315.1 Verrucomicrobiota bacterium
GAAATATACGCCGCGACCGCTCAGTCTGAACGGGAAGCTGGCGCCGCGTTGAAAAATTTTCTTTTGGCACATCATAATTTTAGCGGCGAATTGAATGAGGAAATTTACACGTTGAGCGAACCAAAAAGTCTGGAACATCTTTTTCGCGTCGCCTGTGGCCTCGATTCCATGGTGCCCGGCGAAACTGAAGTTCTCGGTCAACTTAAAAAAGCTTACGAGATTTCGCTGCAACACAAACACACCGGCCGAACCTTAAACAAAGCCTTTCAAAAAGCATTTAATGTCGCCAAACAAATCCGCACAGAAACCAACATTCAACGCGGCAGCGTTTCGGTCGGCTCAGTCGCGGTGGAACTGGCGGAAAAAATTTTTAGTTCGCTTTCCGATCGGCAGGTCATGGTCATTGGCGCGGGCGAAGCGAGTGAAAAAACTGCGCGCGCTTTGCTGAGTCGCGGCGCGCACAGCATCATTGTTTCCAATCGCTCGCACGAACGCGCCGTGGCTCTCGCGCAAGAACTGGAAGGGCGCGCCATTCATTTCGATGAGTGGGCCAACGAATTTTCCAAAATTGATATTGTCATCAGCAGCACTTCCGCGCCGCATCCCATTTTGGACCGCGCAAAACTGGAGCCGCTCATGAAATTGCGCAAGAATCGTTCCTTGCTCTTAATTGATATTGCGGTGCCGCGCGACATTGAGCCGGACGTTAATTTTTTGGAAAATGTTTATCTTTACAACATTGATGATTTGCAGGCCATCGCGAATGACTATCTCAAACAAAGGCGCGAAGAAATTGTCCGCTGCGAGAAAATTATTTCAGAAAAAGTGAAGCCTTGGCGCGAAATGAAAAACACTCAGCCACGGATGAATACAGATCAACACGGATATGTCGCAAACGAAACGGCCTAAATACGCTGACGACTGCCCAACCGGCGCCGAAGTTTGGTCGGCGACTTCAAAGATAAAGATGAGACATAATTGTTTTCAATCTTGCCGAGACAACAAAGTTGCGTTGACGAAAATTTTTTCCGCCGGTCTTGTTTCTTTTCATCCGCGCTTATCTGTGTTCATCTGTGGTTAAAAGTAAATGGCTTCTAAACCTTCTGTTTTCATTGCTTCGCGCGGCAGTCCGCTCGCGCTGGCCCAGGCCAATTTTATTCTGTCTCAATGCAAAAAAGAATTTCCAGAGATTCCTTTTGAGTTGAAAATCATCAAGACGACCGGCGATAAATTACAATCGGTTTCGATCTCAGGCATTGATTCCACGCTGCCGCGCGGACTTTTCACCAAAGAAATTGAGGAGGCCCTTCTAAATAACGAAGCGGATCTGGCCGTGCACAGCCTCAAGGATTTGCCGACAATTTTGCCGCCAGGTTTGAAATTAGCCGCGACTCCAAAGCGAGCCGATGCGCGGGACGTGTTGATTTACAGAAAGTCAAAACTCAAAATTCAAAACTCAAAATTGCAAATCAAAGATTTGCCAAATGGCGCCACCATCGCCACCAGCAGTCCGCGTCGTCGCGCGCAACTTCTGGAGCATCGAGCAGATTTAAAAATTGTTCCTATTCGCGGCAATGTTGGCACGCGGTTGCAAAAACTTTCCGAGCAAGCGGAATTGGATGGAATCATTTTGGCGGCAGCAGGTTTGGAGCGTTTAAATTTCCGAATCAACTCTGAGGAGGAAATGGAAAATCACCAGCCCCAAATAGTAAATCCACAATTGCCCCTTCCCGTTGGACTGCAGATTTCATTTTTAAACCTGGATGAAATGCTGCCGTGTGTGGGCCAAGCCGCCCTCGGAATCGAAATTCGTCGCGATGATGATCGGCTCGAAACCATTTGCGAAAAATTAAATCATTCCGAAACGTGGGCTTGCGTTACGGCGGAACGCGCTTTTCTTTCGGCAATGGGCGGCGGATGCCAGAGCGCGGTAGCGGCCTACGCGGAAATTTCGGGAAAAGAGATTCGGTTGCGCGCCGTTTCGTATCTCGGCGAAAAAGTTCAGCGCGGCGAAAAAAAATCAGTCATGGAAAAAGCGATCGAACTAGGCCAACAACTGGCGGCGGAAATAAAAAGCCAGTCCGATTAAGTTTGTTACGCAGTTTGGGTTAAGCCAAAACTGCTTTGACTACTTCACCGGAAACATCAGTCAAACGAAAATCACGACCCGCATGGCGAAAGGTTAATTTTTCATGATTGAATCCGAGCAGATGCAAAATGGTCGCGTGAAAATCATGAACGTGCACTGGATTCTCGGCAAT
>JALYXC010000564.1 GCA_030947315.1 Verrucomicrobiota bacterium
CTTGCCCCACATCGCCGCAATAAAGAATCCCCGTCAAGGACTCGAAGGAAAATCGAACTGGATTGCGTAATCCAATCGCCCAAAATTCTGTCCGCAACGTGTTGGTGTTGATGTTGACTCCATTCAATTGCGTGGCGTTCACGAACGGATTGTCCGCTGGAACGAAATAATTAGTCGCGTTCATCAGCGCAGGATGCGGAATCGGCGGCAAATTTCCCGGTAGTTTGTCCACGTCAATGCGCAGAATGCCGGAGAAAAAATCGAGGGCAATTCGCTGGCTGTTATTGAAAGAATCATTTCCGCCGCCTTCGTCGCCGACCGAAATGTAGAGATAACCATCCGGCCCGAAATGCAAATCGCCACCGTTATGATTGCAGGCCTGGTCAAACTGCGTGATGATCGGCAACTCTGTATTGGTCAAAGCCAGATTAGAGTTCGTAGGCGAAACTTGAAAACGGGAAACGCGTTGATGAAGTCCAGTTCCAGCGGCCGTGGTTGTGTTCAATGAATAAAATAAATAAAAATACCCGTTGGCCGCGAAGTTGGGATGAAACGCGATTCCCAAAAGTCCCTCTTCGCAACCTTGACTAACGCGACTCGTCAGATCCATCACGACGGTGCGCGTCGGCGCCGCCAGATTCGTAATCGCAATGACTTTCGCGAATCGTTCGATAATAAATAAGCGATTCGTTTCGCCCGACGGAACGGCCAAAGCAATCGGCGCATTAAGTGTTAATCCTGGAAAGGCATTGGTTAGCCCGTAACCAAAAATCGCCGGCGTTTGCGGCATCTGCAAAGTGGAATTGGCCACACGCTCATTTAACCCGAATGGTTGAGCAAAACAGGAAACCGCGAGAGAAAAATAGAGAAGAAATTTAAAAAATATTTTCATAATTTCAATGCGTGAATATTTAACCATTTGCACAATTTCGCCGTCACGCGAATAATTTCTAAAAGCCCACGTTGCTATTTGCGCTCCCGAATTCATTCCGAATTGGGATACGAGCCGAGCACTTTCACGTAGTTGCAATCTTTTTCCAGTTGAGCAATCGCCCACGCCACTTTCCGATCGTTCTGGTGGCCGTCGCAATCCACAAAGAAAAAATACTCCCACGCTTTGCGCTTGCTTGGACGCGACTCAATTTTCGTCATGTTCAATTTGTATTTGCGAAACGGCGCCAGCGCGCTGTGCAAAGCGCCGACTTCATGAGCGATGCTCAACATAATACTCGTTCGATCGCGGCCCGTCGCTGGACTGCATTGGCGTCCCAAAACTAAAAACCGTGTGGCATTGGCGGAATTATCCTGAACATCCATTTCCAGAATTTGGAGATGATAATGTTCGGCAGCGAGCAGACCAGCGATGGCTGCAGAATTTTTTTCGTGGGCCGCCAGTTCCGCCGAGCGCGCATTGGAGGAAGTCTCGATAATTTCCACGTGCGCCAAATTATTTTGCACCCAACCGCGGCATTGCGCGAGGGTTTGAGGATGGGCAAATAATTTTTTAATTTGAGTTTTTTTCTTGAGACTCAAAAGGCAATGTTGAATCGGCAGAATAATTTGCGCGACGATTTTCAAATCGCTCTCCACAAACATATCCAGCGTGTGAGTCACCACCCCTTCCGTGGAATTTTCCACCGGCACCACGCCATAATCCGCGCGGTTTTTACTCACTTCAGTGAAAACGTCCGCGATCGTTTTCTGCGCGCCATAACGAAGGCTCGCGCCAAATTTGCGAATCGCCGCCTGATGCGTAAAAGTCGCTTCCGGCCCCAGATAAGCGATGGTCATGGACTTTTCGAGCGACAACGCGCTCGACATAATTTCCCGATAAATGGCGCGGAGCGAATCGTTCGTGATGGGGCCGCTATTTAATTTGCCGAGGCGTTGCAACACGGCTCGCTCCCGGTGCGGCGCATAAATTTCTTCGCCGGCTTTGAGTTTTATTTCGCCAATTTCCAGGACATGTTGGGTGCGCGCATTAAGCAACTTGACGATTTGAGCGTCGAGCTGATCAATGGATTGGCGATGTTCTGGAATGTTCATGCGGCTGGAGAATACAGAAATTAAAACAAAGAAGTGAGGAGAAAATCGGCTGCGAATTGGCCAAGCGCAAATCAAAAATCAAAAATCTTTTCTGCTCATCCATAACGATAAGGCGCCGAGAGGCTAACCGTATTGGGCAGATGCCGAATTTCGCGCACGGCGCCGTTCCGCAACAAGACTTCCACTATATCGAATCGAATTTTTATCTGCGGATTTTTCAGCAATTGTAAATAATCCAGGCCGCATTGCGAAAGCAATTTTCGTTTGCGCGCATTGACCGCGGCGGCCGGTCGGGTCCAATCTTCCGAAGAACGCGTTTTGACTTCGATAAACACCAGGCAATCCTGATTGCGAAAAACCAAATCAATTTCGCCGCGAGCAGAACGAAAATTCGCCGCCAGAAATTTCAAGCCAAGTCTGCGCAGATATTTTTTGGCGGCGCGTTCGCCCAAAGTTCCGCGCTGCAAATGCACCGGAACAATTTTCCGGGCCAATAAAATTTTAAATCGTTCCAAAAGATTCATCGGCATCAAAAAAGTTTTCCTGCACGGGCCGCAAGGGAGAAAAAGTCATTCGATGAATCGGACAGGGGCCATGTTGTTTGATCGCCGCCACATGCTCGGGCGTGCCATAACCCTTATGCTCGTGAAAATGGTAAAGTGGATAAAGCCGATGATAATCAATCATCAAGCGGTCGCGCGTTACTTTGGCCAGAATGCTCGCCGCCGCAATCGAGTAACTCAGACAATCTCCATCCACCAGCGCAGTGTGAGGAAAGTTCAACGTTTTCACCGGCCACCCATCCACCAGCGCATGTTGCGGCGCTGGATTTAATTGCGCCAAAGCGTGATTCATCGCGCGATGCGTTGCTTGCAAAATATTAATTTGATCAATCAAATCCACTTCGACCTGCGCAATCGCAAAAGAAATTTCCGGGCGCGAAATTATTTCCTGGAAAAAAAACTCGCGCTCGTTCGCCGTCAATTGTTTGGAATCATTGATACCTTTTAATTTTTTGGGCAAGCCGCTCCAGATCCAGTCTTCGGGAAAAATCACTGCCGCCGCCACGACCGGCCCGGCCAGCGGACCGCGCCCCGCTTCATCAACGCCGGCAATTTGTCTCAGCCCGCCCTGCCATAAAAGATGCTCATGCCGAAATCGTTTTGGAATTTTGAGCAGTTGGGCCATGGCAGAAATTTATCCATCCGAATCGCGCTGCGAGCAATCTATTTTTGTTCTTAAACCTGCAGCGGCAGCGCGAATTTGATCCGAGAAAAATTATGGCTCGACGGAGTCGCGCCCTACCCAAAACCTTACGCGCTATTTTTTTGCATC
>JALYXC010000592.1 GCA_030947315.1 Verrucomicrobiota bacterium
ACGGTGGCGTTCGCGATTATGGTTTCGTTGTTTGTTTCTTTCACACTCACGCCGATGTTGGCGTCGCGTTTTTTACGGCGGACCAATGACG
The DNA here is from genome assembly GCA_030947315.1 of Verrucomicrobiota bacterium. Lineage (GTDB taxonomy): Bacteria > Verrucomicrobiota > Verrucomicrobiia > Limisphaerales > CANJXF01 > JALYXC01. Next base: position 92 of record JALYXC010000592.1, read on the forward strand.
AAAAAGTGCGTAAAAAAAAAGCGCATGGCGGCCCGATCATGCATTGGCTTTCGGAACATTATCTCCGCGTCTTGCGTTGGAGTTTGCATCATCGCTGGGTCATCGTTCTCGCGGCTGTTGGCTGCATGGCGTCGCTTTTTATTTTAATTAAATTCACGAAATTTACTTTTTTGCCACAGGACGATTCGAGTCAGTTTGAAGTAGCGCTGCAAACGCCGGAAGGTTCCACGCTCCAACGCACCGCTGAAATCTGCGCGCGAATTGAACAAAAACTCAAAACGATCAAACTGGATAATCGCCAGGTCATCAGTGACACGCTCGTCACCATTGGAGAAACAACCGGGCGCGTCGGCAAAGGAGAAGGCAATGTGACGATCGCTTCGATTTTTTGTCGTCTGCCCGAACTGGGCGGACTTTGGGAAACTTTGACCGGCAAAACACGGCGCTGGTCGCAGTTTGACGCGATGGCGCGCGCGCGCAAAATTCTGGCCGAATTTCCCGACATTCGCGCCGGTGTGCAAACGATTTCCAACATCGGCGGAACGGGGCGCAATTCTGATTTGCAATTAAATTTGCTCGGGCCTGATTTGGATAAACTCAATTCGTATTCCACGCAACTCATCGCCAAACTTCGTCAGAAAAAAGGAATTGTCGATCTGGACACGACCCTTTCCAATCGCAAACCGGAATTGCAGGCGCGCATTGACCGCATCAAAGCGAGTCAGTTCGGCCTGCGCATTACCGATGTGGCCAACACGTTGCGCACGTTGGTCGGCGGCGATATTGTCGGCACTTACAAAGAGGCCGATGACCAATATGATGTCTGGTTGCGCGCGGGGGAAAAAAATCGTGACACGCAGGAAGCGCTCGAAAAAATCATGTTGCGGCCCGGCGGCGCGCGCGCCATCGCCACCAATTCTTCCGATACTTCATTGGTGCAATTAATTAACTTTGTGAAATTGCAGGAAGCGCGCGGGCCCAATCAAATTGACCGCTTTCAACGCCAACGAAAAGTAACCGTCGTCGCAAATCTGGCCAAAGATTATCCGTTGGGCGACGCCATTAAACACGCCCAGTTGGTAATCAAAGAAATGAATTTGCCGCCGGAATATCAGGCCATTTTTACCGGCCGCGCCAAACAATTAAATGAAACGTTTCAAAATTTCATCGTCGCTTTTGCTTTGGCGATGGTTTTTATGTATATGATTTTGGCGGCGCAATTTGAGCATTTTATTTATCCGATTTCCATCATGCTGGCCGTGCCGCTTTCGTTGCCGTTCGCTTTATTGACCATGGTTTTGCTTAATGAGCCGATTAACATTTATGCCATTTTCGGTTTGTTCATGTTGTTCGGCATCGTGAAAAAAAACGGCATTCTGCAAATTGATTTTACCAATACGTTGCGCGCGCGCGGGTTGGAACGGGAGGAAGCAATCTTGCAGGCGAATCGCGTTCGCCTTCGACCTATTTTGATGACGACCATGATGCTGGTTGCTTCGATGATTCCGATCGCCTTGGGAACCGGCCCCGGCGCAGCGGGACGCGCTTCCATGGCCAAAGTAATTATTGGCGGACAGATGCTTTGTCTTTTATTAACGCTCTTGGTTACGCCGGTCAGTTATTCGCTCTTTGACGATTTGGGCGCGAAATTTTTGCGGCGGAAAAAATCAAAAGAAGGCGTTTTAAATCCGACAAACAATTAGCTTAATGCATCTCAATAGAACACGAGCCGAGGCCGCCACGATAATAATTGAACTGCACATTGGGATGATCAGCTAGAATCGACATCGGCACGGAAGCGTCTGGGATTTTTTTGGAAATCATCAAGGCGGTGAGTCGTTGGCCAAATGGATTATCATGGGTGCCGGCCTGCCAGATGGAAACTTTTTCTGATTTCCAAGTTTCGACTGGGCCGACTGTGATCGCTTGCGTGGGAACAAGAGTGACGTTTCCGCCGCCGGAAGTTCTGGCATTCTGCGCGATCGTAATCGGATGCAAATCAACCACGCGCGTCGTGAGCTTGCGGTATTCTTCCGGCGAGGGCGGGGCATTTTTATATTTCCCCTGACGTTGCGGGGGATCATTGAAGGCCCAATGTTTGATGTCGCCTTGTCCGCCTTGCATGACCGCGCAGCGAACGACTTCCCAGCTTTTGCGATATTCTGCGGTGTTCGCTTTTGGAAAATGCAAATTCGCATCGGGCATCACTAATTTTTTATCAATCCGATTGAAACACATTTCGCGGTCGGCTTTTTCAAATGAAAGCAGATGAGTTGGCGATGCTTCTTTCCCGTCCAGAAACCATTCGTCCATGCCCCAGAAATGCGCGGACTGCAGTGAAAGTCTGAGTTCGTTGACGAGTCGAGCGACGAGCGGCAATTGTTCCGTCGGACCAATCGGTCCGCAAATGCCGACAGGATTATCGGGCGTGGATTGTTTCCAGGCGGTGATATATTCAAGCGCTTCGGCGAGATAAAAATCTTCCAGCGTATCGTAAAAAATAACTTTGAAACCTGGTCGAGAAAGTTTCAGCAATTTTTCCGGCGTAAGTTTGGCGGCTTCTCTTATGATGTCGCTTTCGAGCGTTGTGTAATCCCACCAATCGGGAGCGATGGAGCTGAGTTTGCGTGGCATAGATTATTTTACTTGGTTCAGAAATTCCCCGATATTTCTTCCATTTTATTTCGGAAGGCGCGGTTCTAAATACAAATCAATTGCCTCACGAATATTTCGCAGCGCTTCATCGCGCGTTTTTGCCTGCGTCCAGCAACTTTTCAATAAAGGACAATGCGCCACAAAATAGCCGTCTTCGCCTTTTTGAATCATGACTTTCAGATTCCTATTTATAAAATGCCACAACACAAATTCTTTAAAATTGATAAATTTTTAAAGAACTACCGAATATTATTTATTCCTTTGTCCGCCCGACTGTTTAAGGTAGCTGAGGCCCGTCATCGTCAACAATGGCAGGACATGGGGCAAGTCGTCATCGCCGACTACTATTGCGGTGGTTCTTCCCAAAGCGATGCGATATTGGTCCGAAACTTTGTATTTTTCTCCATCGGCCATTCTTATCAGAAACGGGATTCCCTCTTTAATTGCAGTCTCGATATGTTCTCTAGTCATAATTGAACTTTATTCAACAATTAATCTGCGACAAGCGGTATCTATCGCTCTCTTGTTTTAAAATCCGTTTTCTAAATTCGTTTCGTATTCTTGATTGATGAAATAATCTTTTCCTAAATCGTTCAACGGATCAGTTTTTTCATTGCAAAATCCAAAGTGCAAATGGCGTCGCCAGCCTTCCGCGTGTTTAAATTTCTTCGACATTTTTCCAACCTCCAGCGAGATGTCCTCGCACGTTTGCAAATAAGAATTTAGCTTTTGACTTTTATCGAGCCAATTTTGTTGGCTGCGATGCGCCTTCAACGATTCCAATTTCGTTTCGTGAACAGAACTCGTATTTACAAACGCGCCTGGAATAATTCGAAGACGTAAGTTGTCCGCCAAACTGTATGGCAAACCGTGATAAATGGTGCAGTCGTAGCTTTCGATCGATCGCGACGGAACCGATTTAAAATTGGGCATTCCGCGAGTGAACGCCGCACTGACCGCCAAGCGACAGGTGTTCATGTGATCTTCCATGTAATCCGCTGGCGAATGCGTTAAAAGAATATTCGGCTTCACTTCGCGAACGACAGCAGCCAGACGGCGGAGGGTTTTTAAATCGTAAAAAATTTCCAGATCATCGCAGAATGGCGGATGAAAATGCGCGCCAAGAATTTTTGCGGCTTGCTTCGCTTCTTGCCGTCGAATTTTCCTGAGCGTTGCTGAATCGTATTCGATGCTGCCGCAATTGCCGCTGGCCAGATTCAGGTAATGAATTTCGTAACCGGCATTTTTCAAAAGCAACAAAGTTCCCGCCATCATAAATTCGATGTCGTCAGGATGCGCGGCGATGGCGAAAGCGGTTTTCATTTTTTCAAGAGGACTTGCTGCTTTCACAAAAGCTCGAATCTCATTGTGGTTCCCAAGAAGGAGAAATACAAATTAGTGGGCCGATTATGAAAAATAAATCTCAAAACAACGTTCAAAGGTTTGGGATCTGCCGCGTATTATTGGCCATATCAATGCGATTACAAATTGTAACCTCAAAATTCTATTTGTAACTCCTGGTGCTCATGTGGACTTCTTCATAGACCAGCGGTTCCTTGTTTAAAATCGGCGGCTTGTTTTCTCCGGCGTATTC
>JALYXC010000065.1 GCA_030947315.1 Verrucomicrobiota bacterium
ATTCTGTGTTGGCCGGTTGCCACGCGCATTTGATTGTGGAGCTTGATGGACAGGAAAACTCGGTTCGCTCAGAACTAAAAACACTGGAAAAACTTTTGTCGAAATCCGAAACGAACTTTACGCAGCGCGCATTAGGCGCGCCGTCTTGCGAAAAAATCTGGCAATTGCGCCGCGAATTTTCCTACGGCTTACGTGATACTGGTTTGACAAAATTGAATCAGGACATTGTCGTGCCGCGCAATTGTTTGGAAAAATTATTTCAGTTTGCGGAGCGGCTGCAAAAAAAACATGGTTTTCCCATCGCTTGTTTTGGGCACGCGGGCGACGGAAATATTCACGTCAACGTCATGGTCAATTTAAAACAACCCGGCGCCGTGGCAAAAAGCAATCGAGTTTTAGACGAACTTTTTAAACAAGTCCTGGCTTGGAATGGCGTCATTACCGGAGAACATGGAATCGGCCTGGCCAAAAAAAACTGGTGGCCGCTGGCCGCATCCGCAGAAGTTCGCGCCGCTCATTGCGCCATTAAAAAAGCGCTGGATCCCAACGGTATTTTGAATCCCGGTAAATTTCTTTAATTGGTAGGGCGATTTTCTTTAACGGCCGCGGCGACATCTTGTAAATCTTCATGGATTTCGCCGACTTTGGGATGCACTTCTTTTATCAAATCATGTTCGGCTTTGGAAAGTTGTTCGATTCGTTTTGATTGTTCATGAAGCTGTTTCAGTAAATTATCCTGCCGCGAAGAAATTCGATGCATCCACCAAAAGCAAACAGGCCAGCAAGCGATTCCCACACAATTAATCCAAAACAAAAACGCGTTTTTATCCATTGAAAAAAATCCAGATAGTCTATTGCGTTTCGATAATTTTCAGAAAATCGGCAGAGTAAAAATCCGCGTCACGGTTATCTCAAAAACGCTTCGTGCAAACCGCCATCCACCGTGATGATTTGTCCAGTCGTTTTGCTCAAACGCTGGGTTAACAAAATAAAAAACGCTTCCGCTTGATCGGCTGGCGTAATTGGATTTTTCGTCAAGGTCCGATCCGCGTAAAATTTCGCCAGCTTCGTCGTGAGCGATTCCGTTTCTTCGTCGTCTCTGTAAGGAATATTATATTTCGCGAGACTCGCAATGACGCGGTCGCGCGGAAACATCGCGCTGCCTTGCACGACGGTTGCGGGCGCAACACCATTCACGCGCACGAGCGGAGAAAGTTCGATAGCCAGTTCGCGCACCAAATGATTCGCGGCGGCCTTCGACGTGTCGTAAGCGACCGAACCTTTTTTGGAAACAACGGCGTTCGCGCTCGTGGTCAAAACAAGATTCCCAGCGAGACCTTGCTCCTTCCAAGTTTTAAACGCTTCATCCGCGACGATGTATCCACCTGTGACATTGATTGAAAAAGTCAAAGCCCATTTATCATCGGGAATATGACCGCTGGTGTCAGGCGCGACAAAAATTCCTGCAGTGACTGCGATGGAATCAAATCCGCCGTAAGCCAGCGCAACCTGATCCAGCATCGCACGGACACTCACACGGTCAGTGATGTTTGCGGACAACCCAATCGCAGGGCCGCAATTTGAAAGTCCCGTTCCCGCGACGCCGATTCCCAAACCATATTTGTCCGTGATTTCTTTCGCAGTCGCTTTCGCTGCGTCGGCATTCAGATCAACGCAAACGATGTGCGCGCCTTCTTTCACGAGACGATGCGCGACTTCTTTTCCAATGCCAGAACCCGCGCCGACGACCACGATAATTTGTCGCGCCAATTCTTTTTCGGCAGGCATGCGTTGCAACTTGGCCTCTTCGAGCAGCCAGTATTCGATGTCGAACGCCTCTTGTTGCGGCAGCGCAATATATTTATCAATCGCCTCCGCGCCGCGCATCACTTCCACGGCGCAATTATAAAATTCCGCCGTGACGCGCGATTCACTTTTATCTTTTCCCCACGCAATCATCCCGAGACCGGGAATTAAAATCACGGTGGGATTGGGATCGCGCATCGC
>JALYXC010000621.1 GCA_030947315.1 Verrucomicrobiota bacterium
CCGCAATCAGATGCGTTTTAAGATCAGCGAGTTCTTGTTTGTTCGGCAAATGATTGTAATGCAGGAGAAAAATAACTTCTTCAAAGGAGACTTTTCCGGCCAGTTCATTGATGTCATAGCCGCAATAAACCAGTTGCCCGATGTCGCCTTTGACATCGCTGAGTGACGTTCTGGCGGCGACCACGCCCTCCAAACCTTTTGATGCTGTAGCGGTAGTCATGTGAGATTGAAACGTAAAAATTCGAGCGAGCAATTTAGGGAGCGCAATCTGCAGCGTCAACGGTTTTCCCGGTAAAAAAGGATTCAACGCAAAGACGCGAAGGAACAAAGACGCCAAGAAAATTATTTCCAGGTCATTCTTTGCGTCTTAAAACCTTTGCGTCTTTGCGCTAATTTTTTCCGCAACTTGCCTTTCGCAAACGGGTGCGGAATACTCGGCGCGTGAACGTGACGGTAACTCAACTGACAGATCAACTCCTTGCGTCCTACGCTCGCGTCGGCGGCATCAATCATTTGGATGGAAAAAATTTGCCCTCCAAAAGCGTCATCGCCTCCATCACGGTGGATTTATTGCGACTGCTTTTTCCAGGATTTTTTGATGAGAAACCGATTCATTCCTCCGAACTGAAAGTGGAAACGTCCATTTTAATGGATTCGGTTTTAGGCCGGTTGGAAGATGAAATTTACAAAAGTCTCGAATACGCGCCACCGGAAAATTTCGGGAAAAAAGATTTGCGCGCGCTCGCGAAAAATTTGACTTTGGATTTTTTAGGAAATCTGCCGCGCCTCCGCGAATTGTTGCAGACCGATACCGAAGCGGCTTACGCGGGCGACCCCGCTGCGTTAAGTAAAGAAGAAGTTATTGTTGCGTATCCGTTTATCGAAACGATCGCCGTGCAACGAATGGCTCACGAGCTTTACCAAAAAAAAATTCCTCTCATTCCTCGAATCATGTCCGAATGGGCGCATGGCCGCACCGGCATGGATCTTCATCCGGGCGCAAAAATTGGCTCGCATTTTTTCATTGATCACGGCACCGGCACGGTCATTGGCGAAACGAGCCACCTTGGGCATCACGTAAAAATTTATCACGGCGTTACCTTGGGCGCGCGCTCCACGTCGGGGGGGCAACAATTGCGCGGAAAAAAACGACATCCCACCATCGAAGATCGCGTGACGATTTATCCCGGCGCGACAATTTTAGGCGGGGACACAATTATTGGTGCGGGCAGCACGATTGGCGGCAATGTTTTCTTAATGAACAGTGTGCCACCTGATTCGGTGGTCATCTCTGAAGAATGCGATGTGAAAGTAATGAGTAAATCAGAAATCGCCGCTCTTAAAACGGACTTTCAAATTTAGTCGGACAGTCGCACTTCGATGCCCTCCTAGTATTTTGTCCCGTTACTAAAAATAGGACAATTCCCAATTGAGCTTCCGTTTGATTGAGACATTTTTTAGTGCAGTTCGAGCAATTGCAAAGCAATGAGAAATAAAAAATAATTCAAAAAATAAAAACTATGAAGATTATAAAAAATCCAAAACTAAATGAAGGAAAAATCGGTTGGATTATGCTTTGGGCCATGGGCGTTCCGGTTTCCGTCTTGTTTGTGTTTTTTATTCTGCGCGGTTGCACCTGAGAAAAACATCTGAAATCACATTTGCCAAAAAAAACGGCTGGCAAAATTAATTACCAGCCGTTTTATTTTTCTTTTGTTGAACCGCCAAAATAAAATTCCCTGATCGTTCCCCTCTTAAGCTTGTCGGGCGCGCCGAAAATCAGTATTCAGATTCGATGGATTCGCGCGAGGCGCTGGTTGCCTTGAATATGATTGAGCACGTCGGCCCGGTGCGGGTGCGGCAATTGCTCGACTTTTTTGGCGCGCCGGAAAAAATTTTAAGCGCATCCAAATCACAACTTCAGCAGGTGCGCGGGGTCGGGGAAGAAGTTACCCAATCTATTTCCGACTGGGAAAAAAATGTGGATTTAACCGGCGAACTCAAACGCATCGAACAATTCGATTGTCACATTTTAATTCCATCCGATGAACATTATCCTGAACTGCTCAAACAAATTTACGACCCGCCCATCCTTCTTTATGTCAAAGGTCAATTAACCGCGCAGGACAAAAATTCCGTGGCGATGGTCGGCTCTCGCATGACGACACATTACGGAACAGAAATCGCGCGCAAACTCGCT
>JALYXC010000070.1 GCA_030947315.1 Verrucomicrobiota bacterium
TTATTAATGCTCCTAACATACCTACTTACGACATTTCAACAGATCTCTCGACCGGTTCAGATAGATTCAGAATTTATTTTGGAGCGCTGACCAATAGCAATCCTGTTGTGCAGATATTGGGCTCCAGTCTCAATCCAGCGGCAATATTCAATGTTGAAGGAAATGGGTATCATAAATACAAACTTATGTTCAACGCATCCACTGGTTTGGCAGACTTTTGGATTGATGGCTTAATGCGTCTCAACAACCTCGCAGGATCGCACTTGGCGTCTCAAAATGGAAGTCTCGGCTGGAGCGGTTATCAGCACGCTAATACCGTGTTAGCCAATTGGAACGAAGTCTCTTTAATCGCCGTTCCCGAACCCTCGACTTTAGCTCTGTTTGGTCTCGGAAGTTTCTTTTTTGTCGCGTGCCGGCTTCACAAGCGGCGTTTAAAACAATGAGCCATTTCTATCTCAAGCATCCCGGATTCTGCAGTCAACCGATCGATACAGATGGAGACAGCCTCTTTGATTATCTGGACGATATAAACGGCGTGGAATTAAGGATGCGGGGTGAAACCAGTTTTACCGCGAACTTCGTCACTGGATTAATTCCACCAATCTACCCGTCATTCTCGGTGGACAATACACCGTAACCAATAACCTTTCCAGCGGCAGCCGCTTCTATCACTTGAAAAAATAGCAGGATCTTAATTCTCTTAAAATCGCACGTTTCGCGGGCTAAGTTTTTAGCTTGGCCCGTTTCGCCTCGTTGGGCTTGTCCTTGTCGGATTTTTGATCCAACCCCTTTTTCGCTTTCATCAAACACAGACACAACTCACGGAGTTGGTCCACCGTTTTCAAGCGTCCTAAAATCGCTTGTTCGGACATGTCAACCTTTTTCATTTTCAATTCTCAATAAAGGCATTGCCATTGTTATTTGTGGAATTCAATCGAAAGCGGTTACTGACTTCGCATCCACCAACGATTGTTTTGGCGATATTCGTTGAAAACGCGATCGCCTAGAATTTCTTTTAATTTTTGCTCGGTTTCCTTTTGCGATTGTTCCAAAGCGGCATTCTTTTGTTCGTCGGTGACGCTGGTGTTAGCGAGAATGTTCTGCGCCATTTTCTCGTCCTGTTTTTTTAAATCATAAACATCACTGGCGGCTTTTTCGGGGAGGCCAAAATACTCGGTCATGCGCAAGATGTTTTGATAATCAATATCCTGCGACCGTAAATATTCATCGTAGCGCGGCTCGCCCAATTGTGACTTCGCCTTTTCTGCAAGTTGTTTTTGGGTTTCCACCCGCGTTTGCAAAACATTTGGATCGCGAATGTCCGTATTCGCGTTCATCTGATCTTCCAAATTTTTTCGAATGGCAAAAAGCGCGCGAAATTCCTGTTCACTCGGATGAAAACCATTGAGTTCCTGACGCAGCCGCTCCGCCGTATCGGAAGTTCTTAAATCAAGTTCCGTCAATTCTTCCGGTGTCAAGAGCGATTCAATTTCCGCGCGACGTTGTTTGGCGAGCGCGGCAAGTTTTTGCGTTGTCTCTTCGGTCACGACGCCGGCGGAATTCCATTCGGTAGCGCTTTGTTCCAGATCAAAATACTTTTCCTGAAGTTGTCTTAATTTTTTTCGTTTCTCCTCCGCCAGAAAAGCAAGCTTCCGTTCCGCTGATTCTTCCCCGCCCCAAATTTGGTACTTCTTCAATTTCTCGAGCGCATCGGGGCCGAGAATCGCCGCGATTAATGCGCGTTTTTGATTTTCCAAATCGCGACGCAATTTTTGATTTTTTATTTCTTCGCGCGAGGGCGTTTCGTCTTTGGCTTCCCAAAATTTCCATTCCTTGACGGGCAAAAGCGAACGCGCTTTCATGGCGTAAAGCGTATTAACGTCAGCCACAATAATATCGAAAATCGTCTCTTCCGGACAACCGATCTCCCGCAAATTTTGAACGTATTTTTTGTAATCCTCCGACTCGACACTCCGCCAATCCAAACGCACCACTTTGGCCCTTGTCGAATTTGTAAAAGTCGTTTTAGGAGAAGAGCCGACAACGGAATTCGGTGAGAGATTGGTCGGCGTTTTGAATTTTAAAATCAACGCGCCGAGGAGCAAAAAGTTTAAGGCGATTGAACTGGTGACAATTATCCGCAGGTTCATAACCGATGCATTTCTTATTCGTCATCGCAATGCCGATCGCAATGATCGTGCAAATGCTCTAAAGAATATTGAAAAAAATTCTTTTCACCCGCTTCATCCGGTTTTTCTCCCGGAGCATCCGCGACTTTTAAAACTTTTTTTGCTTTTTCGATGAGCGCGTTTCGCTCTTTGTCCAAAGCCTCGAAACGACTTTTCGCCAGATCGCTGTCGAAATATTTCTTTCCTTCAATCCAAGTTTGGAGACAAACCGCGCCCGAATCGAGCGGCGATTTCGACCACAAACAAAAATCCGCATCCTTGCCGACTTCGAGCGAGCCGACGCGATTATCAATCCGCAATTGTTTCGCCGGATTTATGGTGACGAATTTCAGCGCTTCTTCTTCAGAAATCCCGCCATATTTCACGGCTTTGGCCGCTTCGGTGTTAAGCCGTCGCGCGAGATCGCCCGAATCCGAATTGAAGGAAACAAGCACGCCGCGATCATGCATCAAACTTCCGTTGAACGGAATCGCGTCAAACACTTCGAACTTATACGCCCACCAATCTGCAAAAGTGGACGCGCCAACATTTCCCGCCGCGAGTTCGTCCGCGACTTTGTAACCTTCGAGAACATGTTGAAACGTGCCGATTTGCACGCCGAAACTTTGCATCAAACGGAGCATCATCAAAAT
>JALYXC010000040.1 GCA_030947315.1 Verrucomicrobiota bacterium
AACGGGGCGGGCGAGTCGCCCGCGCTACCCCTTCCCGTATAAATCACGCGCCAGATTCTGCCGCGCTCGCGATCCACACCTTCGGGATCGGCCTGCGCGTTTTGGTAGCATGGATATTTGTCATACCAATCGGCAATCCAGAGCGCGCCGTCGGGACCGGTTTGTTCGCTCACGGGACGAAACCAGCCGTCGCTCGTCGTGAGAAAATCTTTTTCGGCAACTGCTTTGAAACTGGAGCCGTTCGGAATCAATCGGTCGTGATTGATCGCGTTTTGATGAATGTTGCCGAAGAAAACGTGACCGCGATATTCCTGGGGAAAATTGTCGCCTTGATAAATGCAAATGCCCGCGTAAGCCGCCATGTGATGTTTGTGTTCGACGATGGACGGGAGCAATTCGTAGGCGTAAGGATTTCCCGGCACGCCGCCCTGTCTCACGTAAATCCCACCCGGCGTCATGTGAAATAAATGATCAATGACGCACGCGCTGACGAAGGCGTTTCCGTATTTGTCAAAATCAACGCCCCACGGATTGCTCGTGCCGTCGGCGAAAATTTCAAATTTTTTTGTGCGCGGATTGAAGCGCGCGACGGCGGCGTTCAAATCTATTCCCGGTTCGCTGGCTTCGGGAATTTTCACTTTGGAACGCGTGAAAACTCCGTGTGTCATGTAAAGCTGACCGTCCGGTCCCCATGTAAAACCGTTGAGCAATTCGTGCCGATCATCTTTGCCAAAGCCGGTGAGCAACACGGTGCGCGTGTCGGCTTTGTCGTCGTGATTCGTATCCTGAAGAAAAAGTAAATCGGGCGCCTGGCCGACATAAACGCCGCCGTTGCCGAGCGCGAGTCCAGTGGCGAGATTTAAACCGTCGGCAAAAATGGTGACTTTGTCGGCGCGACCATCGTTGTCGGTGTCTTCGAGAATTTTGATTCTGTCACGGCCTTTTTTTCCCGCAGGCGCGCCGAGAGGATATTCATAAAGTTCCAAAACCCAAAGACGACCGCGTTCGTCCCACGTCATTGCGACTGGATTAATGACATCCGGTTCAGCGCCGAACAAGCGAACCTCAAATCCATCCGGCACGACAAATTTTTTCTGCGCTTCTTCGGGCGAAAGTGCGGGCGACATCGAAGGCGCGTGCTGGCCGGTGAGTTGTTTACCAGCTGCGAAAACTTGTTGCTGAATTTGAAAAGCAAAAATTAAAAAGAAAAAGAGAACTTGTTTCATACGGGAAAAGTTTCAAAAGAATTCTGAGTAGTTGTTTTAATCTGCGCGAGAATATTTTTCATTTTTATCCGTGTGAATCTGTGGTCATCTGTGGCGCAAATGAAAGCTGTTATTTTAGCTGCCGGAAAAGGGACGCGCATGCGCGAACTTACCAACGAATTGCCCAAGCCGATGCTCGCGATTCATGGCAAACCGATTCTGGAACACATTATCGAAGGAATCAAAACGACCGGCATTCGAGAATTTTTTATCGTGACCGGTTTCAAAGCCGAGACGATTGAAAACTATTTTGGCGACGGAAATAAATGGGGCGTAAAAATTTCCTACGGATGGCAAAGCGTTCAGGACGGCACCGGCAAAGCGCCTGAACTGGCAAAAGATTTTGTCGGCGCGTCGCCATTTTTGCTGACGTATGGCGACATTCTCGTGAAACCCGAGACGTATCAGCAAATGGTCAAACGCTATAATGAAAATTATTTTTCTGGCGTCATCACGGTCACGCCCGGCGAAGATGTGACTAAAGGGGGCCTGAATTTTTTCGACGAAAATTTTTGCTTGAAACGGCTCGTTGAAAAACCGAGCGCGGCACAATTGGAGGAATTAAAAAGCGAAGGTTATTTGAAACCGGGTGAACCGGCCTGGTATAACGCGGGCATTTATATTTTCCGTCCGTCGCTGTTTGAATTTACCGCGAAGCTGGAAAAATCTCCCCGGGGCGAATATGAATTGACCGATGCCATCAGCGCCTTAATTCACAAACATCATCCGCTGGCGGGTCTGGAAATCCGCAGCCGCTGGGCGGATGTGCGCGACCCGGAGACTTTGGCCGCCTGGGAAATGAAACAAATTTAGGAGGCCTCAGCCAAATAATTCAATCTTCCCATTCAATCATTGCAAATACGCTCCAGAAAAGAGACGCCAGCACGAGAGAAATTGCCAAGAGCATCAACAGCGATTGCTCAGTGAAGGAAGTGAAGGCAGTGAGGGCGGAATTTAAAATTGGTTCCAGTGGCAAAAATAATAACAAAGCAAATCCGAGCGTCGTCGCACTGATTAAAATGGCCGGACGCAACCAATCTTTCCGTCCTCGCTTTGGCAAGGTGCTGATGACGCGAGCGGTGAAGCCATTGTCCTCCATGTGACTGGCATTTTCGAAAAGGAGCGCGTCGAGTGAATCGTTGGCGTCAGGCTGGTTCATAATTTTGATATGCTTGAGAAAGTTGTTTTCGCAATTTTTCTTTGCCGCGCATCACGTTTGTTTTCACCGTGCCGAGCGGACATTCCAAAACTTTCGCGGCTTCTTCGTGAGACAAACCATTTTGGCAACAGAGCACAATCGCGGCGCGTTCCGCAGTTGTCAGCACCTTCATTGCTTCATCCAAATCCATGCGCAGATGACTGGAACTAGTCGCGCTTCCTTCAAATTTTTCCGGCGGCAAATCTTCGACATCTTCGAGAGCGAGTTCTTTGTTCCGACGCGCTTCGGTTCGAAATTGATTGTAAGCGATCCCAAAAAGCCAGGTTTGAAATTTGGCGTCGCCGCGAAATGAATCCAATTTTTGCCACGCGCGGAGAAAAGTTTCCTGCGCCATGTCGTCGGCCAGATGCAAATCGCCGCGCGTCATTTTCACCAGGAAAAAACGGACGGGCGATTGGTAGCGTCGCACGAGTTCGCCGAAAGCATTTTGATCTGCTTTCAACAAAACTCGCGCGATGAGATCGGCGTCGGAAAACGACACAATTTATTTTTCAGGTTGAGCCGGCTTATTTTGTTCAATTTTCCAGACAATCAAAAAAGCAACGCCTATGAGAAGGGGAATTGAGCCGACGCCTTTGTGCTGAGCGGAAAGCATCATCATCAATCCGATACCGACAGCGATGAGAACGAGTCCACTCCGAAGGTCGCTGCGAGGACGGTCTTTGCGAATCGATTCTGAGGGTTTGAGCAATTCGGGCGGAATCGGAACGCCTTTTTCGATCATTTGGCGCAACGTTTCGTGCAGCATTTTATCTTTACGAGAACGGAAATAAGCGGAAAGACCCACAATAACCACAGGAAAACCAAAGGTGGCGATAATAACGACGACCGCAGTGCCGGGAACGTTTTTTATGGTCTCCGCAATCGAATTGCCTGCCGGTTCGGCGTGAAGCGGGGCGGTTATCGCAACGAACAGAAGTAAAACGGCGGATAATTTTTTCATTTGGAGTTTAATTTTTTTCATTGTTACAGATGAGATGCGGCGGACAACCAATTTGGATTCAACTTTCTAAAAATTATTCGCTGCGGAATCCGGGCAGCGCATAAACCAGAATCGTGCCCACAATCAAAGCGATTAAATAACCGTAGGGCAAACCGCTGGCGATTAAACCGACCAACAAAACAAGAAAGAAGTTTTCTTTGGAATCTGCCGCGTCACGGATCAACAGCATCAAGGCAATTCCTTCAAATAAAAGAATCACGCCCAAAACGGGCAGCGGAAAAATTTGAATAATATTTTCAAAACCGCCGCTGAAGAAAAATCCAAGCGTCAAATAAAGTATTCCGTAAATAATGACCGAGCCGCCGGTGCGCGCGCCGAAAGCGTAATGCCCGGCCAGTCCGCCCGAGCCGTGACAGGTCGGAATGCCACCGAAAAATGGATTCACCAGATTCATGATCGAATAGGTGAAACTGATTTTACGGAGCGATAACGGGCGTTCGGGAAATAAATCGTGCGCGGTTTGTTTGGCGGCAAGAATGGAATTTCCAATCGAAAGCGGAACTTGCGGCAAAGCCAGAAGAATAAATCCGGCCCAGATATTTTTGAAATCAGGCGCGTGAATTTTAGGCAAATTGAATCCAACATTTTCCGTCGCGCTGGATAAATTTAACTTAAAAATAAGCGCGTAAATCAGACCGATAAAAATCACAAAAAGCGCGGCGGGATATTTTCTATTTTGCAAAAGAAACAGGCTCGCGACAAAGGCGATTGCCGCCAAAACAAAACCTTTGGCGCCGTCGCGGGGCACATAATCTTTCAACGCCAACGTCGTGAGTTGAAGTCCCAAACCAAGTTGAATTCCGCGCACGACAATTCTGGGAATGATTCGGCCGAGCCAGTCAATCAGGCCGGTCAGCGTC
>JALYXC010000086.1 GCA_030947315.1 Verrucomicrobiota bacterium
CCCTAAAGCATCACCAACCGTTCTCCAAATTGCGCCAGTAGCAATTTGTCCTGGCTCCGCCCGCCTGAGTCGCAGGCCACCAATAAATCTTTCCGGAAGTCCATTAAATACCAATGTGAGTTATCAACTGGCGACTTATGTTACCAATACTTTTTCCGTTCCACCTAGTCGTCTCACTAATGTGTTTGGCTATCCATGGACCAGCGGAGGTGTATCCGGCGCCCCCGATGATCCGCCCAGAAAAGTAACTGAAATAGGAAATCCCGCCGCTAACTGGGCTATGTCTGATGTTGATCAGTTAAATACATTAGCCGCTACAAATACCGGTTATGGGGCAAATCTTCCTCCGATAAAAGTCCATGGGTCAACGAGAAATTATCTCTATTTCGACTGGCATATAAAAGCAGTTACTGAGCGTTAGAGAAGAGTTGAAGTCTATTAAACAGGGATAGACAAGATAAACAGGATAATTTGCGCAGGAACAAATTGGCTTGTTGAAATTGGGTGAAGCTTGTTCAGCGCGGTTAAATCATCCCCAAAAAAAAGATGGTGGAGCCTATCGGGTTCGAACCGATGACCCCCACAATGCCATTGTGGTGCTCTACCAACTGAGCTAAGACCCCATCCAAAGTTTTTAAAACGTAACGAGAAATTCGGCTCTTTGTCAAAAATATTTTGCGGAAAAATTGAAAAAGATTCACGCAGGTTGATTGGCCAAAAAAATCTTTTTCATCGAAAGATCATGCCAGCGGCTCAGCACTGACAGCGCGGTGATCGCTCCCAGCAATGCGCAAAACATGTCCCATTGCGTGTCCCAAACATCGCCTTGCGTGCCTAAAAAATCCTGGGCCGTTTCCCCCGTCAAAACGGCCGTCCACCATTCAAATAATTCGTAAAACGCGCTGAAGGCCATGGCCACGCTCCCGGCCAAAAAAGGCAGCCAAAATTTATGGATGATCCGCGCGTGGCGAACCAGTAATTCGCGGATCAAAATGGCCGGCACAAATCCTTGCGCAAAATGCCCGACCCGGTCGTAATGATTTCTGGACAGACCAAAAATATTTTTTGTCCAATCGCCCAACGGAACTTTGGCGTAAGTGTAATAACCGCCCAACATCAAAATTAACGCATGAAAGAAAAGCAGCGATAAGCAAAGTTTGCTCAAAGGAAATTTTTTGTAGGTGAAAAGGAGAGCGATTATTCCAAGCCAAACTGGAAAATTTTCCAGCGCCCAAGTCATCCGATCGGCTTTCGGCGCAAGGCCAAATAAAATTTCCAGCAAAACAATTCCGCCAATAAACCACGGCGTCTGCATGGAATTATTCAATTCCCAAAATGCGCCGGCCTTCCGCGGTGATCATGGATTGATGCCACGGTGGATCCCAAACGATTTCGACATTCGCTTCTTCCACACCGTCCAGATAAAGCAATTTTGTTTGCGCATCGCCTGCAATGGTTGCCCCCATTCCGCAACCCGGCGCCGTCAAAGTCATTTTGACATTCACTTTACTTCTGCCTTCCGCCGTTGGTTCGATTTGCAAATCATAAACCAAACCGAGATCCACAATGTTCACGGGAATTTCCGGGTCGTAACAGGTTTTAAGCGTGTCCCAAACCTGTTTTTCATCTACCGGAACAATCGGCCCCGCGGATTTATTGGCCACGGTTTCTCCCAAGGTGGCCGATTCATTATTAATTCCCAGCGCGTCGGCATCTTTTGTGGCGATGCGAAATAATCCTCCTTGCGCGTGAACGGTGTACGTGCTGCCGAGGGTCTGCGTGATGTCCACGCTGGTTCCGGCGGGAAGCGTCACGGTTGTGCCCACAGGAATTTGCACCGCCTCGCAATCGCGAGTGAGTTCGACGGAAGTTACGTTGTGCATAATTTTTTCTGAAATAATTTAGACAGAATTAAAAGAATTCAACAGAATTAAATTAATGCTGTTTTTCCGGTCCGGTTGTTCTTTAAAAATTTTTCTCATCCTTTAACTTTGAACTTTAAACTTTAAACTCTAAACTTTTCAGCGTGCTGGCCGTCCCGCCGATTCGAGTCGCGTTATTGACGCATGAACCTTTTTTTCCGCCGTCGGGCGGCGGCTCGGCTGAGGCAATTTATTTGGTCGAAGAACTGATCCGGCGCGGGCATGAGGTGCATATTTTTTGTCCGAAAGTGGCACAGCCGGATTTAGTGCGGGAGAAATTCAAAGTCACCTTGCACGAATTCACCACCTGGAAAATGGGCCGTTACACTTCGTTGCGTAATTTCAAATATCTGTTTTATCCATTTTTTTTGCAACGACTCGTCGAAAGAGCCGCGCGGAAAATTTCTTTTGATCTCATTTTATCGCAGCACGCCATTGCCGCCGTTGCGGCAGGTCGCCTGAAAAAAAGTTTGGGCGCGACGGTCATCATGAATTTTCTGGATTATCTGACGGCCTTTCTCGAAACCTGGCCGCGCTATCTGGCTCCAGCGGTGATGATTGCTTCCTTGAAAAAATATGAATTGGCTTTGCCGATAAAAAATCAAGCAGACGGCATCTTCACTGTTTCCGACACGCTGGCCGATTATTTTGCGCAAGCCGGTTTTCCGCGCGAACGAATTCTGCCGATTTATTATGGCTACGATTCGGAGATTTTTCAGTTTCAGGAAAAAATATCTCTTGCTCCGACTCAACCGCCGTTGGTGGTCATGCATGGCTCGCTGGATTTTCATCACGTCGGCAACATTGCTTTTGAGGCGGTGGCTTTTATTTTTCGCGCCCGGCCGGAAACTATTTTTCGTTTTGTCGGTCATCGCACTCCCGCGCTGGAAAGATTGCTCAATCGCGCGCAACGAGAAATTCCACAGGCGAAAATCGAGTCCACCGGTTTTGTTCCGTACTCGGAAGTGCCGCGGCATCTGGCTTCCGCAACGGTGGGCATTGTTCCTTATGAAGAATCGGTTGGAACCCATTGCGCGTTTGCGGCCAAAGCCGTCGAGTGCGTCGCTCTGGGAATTCCCGTTGTTTCCACTCCGCTGCAAAGTGTGCTTAGTTATTTTCGCGATGTTCCGCTGGTGCGTTTTTCCAAATTTGACGGCGCTGATTTCGGCCGGACTGTTCTAAGTTGGTTCGATGAATCTCCCGCGCAAATCGTTTCTCTCGGAAAAATCGCCAGTCAAAAAGTAAAGGCCGATTTGGATTGGCGCGCGATTAGCCGCAAGGCCGTTGATTTTCTGGAAAAAATTCAGCAGAAAAAATTCTAAACTTCAAGAGCGCTCCAGAACTTCCCGCAATCTTCGGAGCAGATGTTTGACTGGATGAAGGCGCCGCCCATAAAGTTCCGGATGAACCAGCGAGAGCATATGCATCGCCGGCGCGATTTGCCGTTCTTTTAATTTTGCTTCCAGGCTCTCATTTCCGCGTTTCACGAAGAGCAACATGTTTTGGCAATAATAAAAACTGACGCTGCGATTGTTCCAAATTTGCGGCCGAATAAAATCGTAGCATTCAAAATCGCGCGCGCGAAATTTCTCCACCCAATATTCCTGAAACTGTTCGTTAACATGTTGAAAGCCGCGCTGACCTGGGATCGCCGCCGAAAAAAGAACGGCATCTCCGAGAGAAACCAGCGAGCTGATCAACGTCTCCGCAAATTGCGCCTCTAAATGTTCGGCGACTTCCAGACAAATCACTAAATCGAAACGGCGCTGCGCGGGCAATGGCTTCGTTAAATCACTCACCACAAAATTTTCGCGGGCAATTCGCAGCTTGTCCAAAGGAACCCAGGAACCGTCCACGCCCAAAAAATCTTTGACTCCGTTTTTTTCAAAAATCTCCAGCCAGCCGCCCGGACCGCAGCCGACGTCCACCACGCTTTGCGGAGCGACCAGATTCAAAATAAGCGGCGCCACTACGCTGGCAGAATGTTCCG
>JALYXC010000105.1 GCA_030947315.1 Verrucomicrobiota bacterium
TGAATGGGATAAGCAAATGAAATCCGATCTTGCGGCAGGAAGGCTCGATAAATTGCTGACTCAAGTGGATGCGGATAGTCAGCGCGGGTGAATCAAAACTATCGAGTTTTAGGGCGGCGAAGAAGAAATCTAATCGTATGGTTTTGGATCGGCACGCACGCAGAATATGACCAACTGCTCAAACGTCTGATCTGAGTTTCTGAAATCTTCCGCTTGACTATTATTCCCGAACAATCTATTTTCCGCTCTATGAATTTATTCGCGCTCCAAGTAGTTACTCGCGTCGTCGTTACTGACGATGCCGCCGGGTCTTGTCGCGCCTAACACTCTTTTCGACAGAAACCCACGGCTGGAAACGGTCGTGGGGTTTTATTTAAAAAGCTCCGCCGGCCACTTACAAATAAAAAAGCAAACATGAACATAAAAACTGAATCAAAGAAAAAAACGCCCGCGCAAAAATCTGAAATCGGCCGTCCGATGAAAGGCAGTGAGATTCTTATCGAAGCGCTCGAACGCGAAGGGGTCGAAGCGATTTTTGCCTATCCCGGCGGCGCGAGTATGGAACTGCATCAAGCGCTGACGAAATCGAAAATCCGCACGATTCTGCCGCGTCACGAGCAAGGCGGTTCGTTCGCGGCCGAAGGTTATGCGCGCGCTTCTGGCAAAGCGGGCGTTTGCATGGCGACGAGCGGTCCCGGCGCGACGAATTTGATCAGCGCGATTGCCGATGCTTACATGGATTCCATTCCGCTCGTTTCGATTACCGGCCAGGTTCCGCAAGCGATGATTGGCAAAGGTGGATTTCAGGAAACCGATTTTTTCGGCATGACGCTGCCCGTCGTGAAGCACAGCTATCTCATCACGGACATCAAAGAAATTCCGCGCGTTGTGAAAGAAGCTTTTTATGTGGCGACTTCGGGGCGTCCGGGTCCGGTCGTGATTGATTTCCCCAAAAATATTCAGCAGCAATTGGCGCAACCGGTTTGGCCAAAAGAAATTCATTTGCGCGGCTACAATCCCGATAAAAAAGCCGACGACCTCGCGCTGAACGAAATTATCGGTTTGATCGAAAAAGCGGAACGGCCAGTTCTTTATTGCGGCGGCGGAATTATTTCCGGCAACGCATCTGATGAATTGAAAAAATTTGCCGACGCCACGCAAATTCCCGTGACGACAACGATCATGGGTTGCGGCGCGTTTCCTGAAACGGATCCGCTGTCGTTGCGATGGCTCGGAATGCACGGCACGGCTTACGCCAACTGGGCGGTGAGCGGCGAGTTCAAGCCGAAAAAAGATCCCAAAGATCCAAACGAAATTCCGATAAAAGTTACCGAAGGCGCGGATTTCCTTTTGGCGTTCGGCGTTCGTTTTGATGATCGCGTGACGGGCAAAGTAGAAAAATTTTGCGAGACCGGAACCATTGTTCACATTGATATTGATCAATCAGAACATAACAAAAATCGAAAAGTTCAATTGCCGATTGAAAGCGATATCAAATATGCGTTGAACCGTTTGAATGGAATGATCAAGAAGCGCCCCATCGCGAAAAAATTTACCGCGTGGCACAAACAAATTGCGGAATGGAAAGCGAAAGGGCCGCTGCGTTACGGCGTGACGCAGGAAGTTTTGAAATCCGATCACATGAAAGATCACATGGGCGGAAAATCCGATGAAGTGATTTTGCCGCAAATGGTGATCGAGATGTTGTACGAACTCACGAAAGGCGACGCGATTATTACGACCGGCGTCGGTCAGCATCAAATGTGGGCCGGCCAATGGTATAAATATAAATTTCCGCGACAACTTCTCACCAGCGCAGGTCTCGGCGCGATGGGTTACGGTTATCCTGCCGCGCTCGGCGCGAAAGTGGCGTGTCCCGACAAACAGGTCATTGACATTGATGGCGACGGTTCATTTTTGATGAACGTGCAGGAACTCGCGACGGCGCACATTGAAAAAATCGCAGCCAAAGCGCTCATTTTAAATAATCAACATCTTGGAATGGTCGTGCAATGGGAGGATAATTTTTACGCGGGCAATCGCGGCCACACTTATCTCGGCGACCCGGAAAATCGTCAAAAAATTTATCCCGATTACATTGCGATGGCGAAAAGTTTCAACGTTCCTTGCGAACGCGTCATGTTCAAAAAGGATTTGCGCGCTGCGTTACAACGGATGCTTGATTCCGATCAGCCTTACTTGCTTGATGTCATTACGCCTTACACGGAACATGTCTTGCCATTCATCAAAGCAGGCGGGACGGTGGCGGATATGATTTATTAACGAACGCGCTTTTTTAATGAAAATTCAACTCTTTTTCAAGTGGTTCATCGCACTCGTTCTAGGGTTGAATTTGCATTTTGTTTTAGCTGATTCAGTCAGTCCAATATCCACTCTTGACAAAGCTTTAGATAAGTCTGCTGGTGGCAATGGGGATTCCTGTGCTCCGATTATTTCTCCAGACGGAAGATTCGTGGTCTTCGCGAGCACAGCGGACAATCTTCTGATCGCGACCAACGGCAAGCCCATGTTCGCTTCTTTCCCGGTTCGGTTTAACACATTTCTCCGCGATCGCTCCAACGCCACTACGACTTTGGTCAGCGCAAATTTATCCGGAACCAGCGGAGGAAATGGAGATTCGATACCGACTGATCTTTCCACCAACGGTCAATTTATTTTGTTTGAAAGCAGCGCGGACGATCTTGTTATTAATGACACAAATAGTTTTAGCGATATTTTTGTTCGCGATTTACAAACCGGCAGCAACATTCTTGTGAGCGTCAGCACAAATTCTGGAAATGCTAATGGCGCTTCGCGTGGATCCGTCATGACACCCAATGGGCGTTATGTCGCCTTTGTCAGCGCTGCCAGCAATTTGGTTAGCGGGGATCTAAACGGCATTCCAGATGTTTTTATCCGCGACTTGCAAACCAGCGCAACATCACTCGTCAGTGTCGGCGCAAATTCCATCAACAGTTCAAGCAGTTCCGACACCCCCGAAATGAGCGCCGATGGCCGTTACGTCGCCTTTTACAGCACCGCTGGGAATCTTATTTCAGGCGTTACCAATTTAAATCAAATTTATGTGAGAGATGTCGTTAATAACATCACTCACTGGGCCAGCAGCAATGCTGCAACGGCGCTTTTTTCCATTAGCGGAAACAGCAATGCCGTCTGCAACAATCATGTCCTGAGCAGCGATGGGAAATTCGTCGCTTTTACCGCGAGCAATACGACGACGCAAACCAATGGCCTTCTTCTGAGATACAACATTGCAACTGGTTTCACAGATATCGTTCATACCAATGCAATCATGTCCACAGGAAATCGGGAAGACCTTCGCACTTTGGATATCACGGCTGACGGACGCTTTATTGTTTTTCTGGCGAATACAAAAACAAATATTTTAGGCGGCGCGGTTTCGAGCGTTGTGGTTTGGGACGCGCAAACTGGAACTTCCACTGTGGCGAGTCAAAACGTTTTCCATGATGTTGCGATTGGTTCTTTCGATTTGCCGGCCATTGATTCCGCAGGCCGCTTCGTTTCATTCATCAGCACGGCCACAGATTTAACCGCGACTCCCGCTGTCGGCTTTCATGCCTACGTGCGTGATTTGCAATTAAACCAAAATACTTTGGTGGACATTGATACTAACGGTGTCGCTTCCGATTTGGTTTCGTTTGTGGTTCCCCGGCTCAGTGCGAATGGACAGTTCTTGGCTTTCGGAAGTTTTGATTCCCATCTCGCCGCGCAAAATTCGCGACGTAATTACCATGTTTTTTTGCGCGACTTAACGACCAACTTCGTCGAACTCATTTCCGCCGCGCATCCTGATTTACATTCTTTCACGCCCAACGGTGCGAGTCCTTTTTCCAGTTGGTCGGTGAATGGAAATGGCCGCTATGTCGCATTTTCCAGCGACGCCTCGAATCTTGCGACAAACGATAATAATTTAAATCGCGATATTTTTGTTCGGGATTTGCTCAGTCAAACCAATATTCTTGCCAGTGCTGATCCGAATGGATTTTCCGCAGCGGGAATGTCCTTTGAACCTTCCATCAGTAGTGATGGTCGCTACGTCGCTTTCACCAGCACGGCGACCAATCTTTTTTTGAACGACACCAACAAGGCGCATGATGTGTTTGTCTGCAAT
>JALYXC010000108.1 GCA_030947315.1 Verrucomicrobiota bacterium
CGCGAGGAGCCATCGTTAAAATCTCAGACTATTCTTGTCCCTGAGATTTTTATTGCTCGGCAATCAACTGGCGCGGCGGTTTCTTTCTAAAAACTCATCTCATAAATATTTTTAACAGAGATAAACGGATGGACAGGATTGAACGTAGGAGATGAGGTGATGGGTCTTCGACTTTCCGCCGGGGTTTAAATGGAGTTTCCTCCCGTCGTCTCCTCCAGATTCACTGGGGACAACCGCTGCCCGCAATGTCGGCGAATGAAAAACTCGGACCTTTGGGCTTCCTTTCCGGAGTGATCGCTCTCGTTTCATGGTTAAAAAAAACGGTGACGCGGCTCACGCGAGCGGATAACAATTTCCGCCATGCCAATATTATCCGATCAAGGCCGGGACGCTTCTTCACGCGGAGCGGCGACGCCGATTGGAAAATATCGCTGGAAAATTTGCGCGCTCCTTTTTTTCGCGACGACGATCAATTACATGGATCGCAGCATCCTCGGCGTGCTCGCGCCGACGCTGCAATACAAGGTTTTTCATTGGACAGACAAAGATTACGCGCTCATCAGCATGTCGTTCAAAATTGCCTACGCCATCGGCATGTTGAGCATGGGCGCAATCATTGATCGTTTCGGAACGAAAATCGGTTACACGCTCGCGATTGCGATTTGGAGTCTATTCGGAATGTTGCACGCCGCGATTCGTCCCGCCTTTAATCTCGTCGGATTTTGCGTCGCGCGATTCGGTTTGGGATTTGGTGAATCAGGAAATTTTCCCGCCGCCATCAAAACGGTCAGCGAATGGTTTCCCAAAAAAGAACGCGCGTTCGCCACCGGAATTTTTAACGCGGGTTCAAATGTCGGCGCGATTCTCGCCCCGCTGATGATTCCGCTCGTCGTTTCGCCGACCGGTGAAAACTGGCAATTTGCTTTTCTCACCACCGGAATGTTCAGCGCGATATGGGTTGTTTTTTGGTTGAAATGTTATGCCAGACCCGAAGTGCATCCGGGCGTTTCCAAAGAGGAACTGGCTTACATCAACAGCGATTCCGTCACCGAAACTCCGACCGTAAAAGTTCCGTGGCGAAAAGTTTTGCCGCTGCGCGAAACGTGGGCATTTGCCGCCGCGAAAATCACGGACGCCGTCTGGTGGTTTTATTTATTTTGGGGCGGAAAATATCTGTACGATCGATTCGGCCTCGACATCAAAAGCCTCGCGCTGCCGTTGATTACAATTTATGTGCTGGCTGATTTCGGGAGCATTGGCGGCGGCTGGTTGTCGTCGGCCTTTATCAAACGCGGCTGGTCAATTAATCGTGCGCGAAAAACAACGATGCTCCTCTGTGCGATTTGCATTTTGCCCGTCGTGCTCGTCACGCAAATCGGCACGCGTTTTAATGTGGACGCAAAATTTTTCCAACGACTTGAATCTGCGAAAGTTGTTTCGCAAAAAATTGTGACTATTGATGGAAAAGCCAAAAAAGAAAAAATCACGGAATCGGTCAGTCCTGAAATTCAGACAAAACTTCAAGCGCTCTCGGGAAAAAGCTACCTGTCCACGCGTGAATTTTTGAAAGCGGCGGGCGACGTTATCACGAAGGAGGAAACAAACGAAATGGAACGCGCGCTGATTTCCTCGGCGCGGTCGGATAATTATTATTGGTTCGCCGTTCTGCTGATTGCTCTCGGTGCCGCTGGTCATCAAGCGTGGTCGGCCAATATTTTCACACTTGTCTCGGATGTTTTTCCAAAAAAAGCGGTGGCATCCGTGATTGGAATTGGCGGCATGGTGGGCGCGCTTTCGGGACTGCTCGCCGATTTGTATCTCGGCAAAGTTCTCTCGGCCAGCGGCCCGGCTGGCTATTTTTTCGCGTTTCTTTTTGCTGGCTCCATTTATTTAATCATCGTCGGAGTTGTCCACGTTTTGATGCCGAAGATGACGCCGCTCGACGAAAATTTGCAGCATGTTCACAAATAAAATGTCGGTTAATGCTCAAAACAGATTGCATAAAAATTTCGCGTTAACACCCTGCTTTAGCTGGGTGTAAAAAAATGAGACGGGGAGAAACCGTTTAAACGGTTTTCTGTTTCGCATCGGTCGTTCACCGCGTTAAAACGCGGTGTTAATAAGAGTTTTTTTAAAAACGTAATTTAGCTTTTAATAACCATGAATAAATTATTTCTCTGCCTTCTTTTTTTTGCGCTCAACGCCCTTGCCATCGAAAATGGTAAATTTTCTTTGACCGAAAAAGATTTCGCGCCGGGAAAAACTTTTTCGCTCACCGGCAACTGGCTTTACGAACCGGGCTACGCCATCACGTCCAATGAAAATCCGCAAAGCGCGGCGGACGAAAAAAAATGCGTCTCGGTTCCCGTGCCGCAATTGCTCAATCGCATTCAGTGGTGGCTCGATGACTCCGAAGATTTTAAAACTTATGAAACGAATCGCCTGAAGAAACTCGGCTTCGACACCGACCGCGCGGAGGACGGCTGGTATTATTTGCGTTTGAATTTACCGGCGATTCCTTCCGGCAAAAATATTTCCATAGAGTTCGACGGCGTCGCCATGTTGAGCAAAACGTTCTGCAACGGAAAACTTCTCGGCGACCACAAAGGAATGTTCAGCCGGTTCAGTTACGAC
>JALYXC010000125.1 GCA_030947315.1 Verrucomicrobiota bacterium
GCGTAATGCGTGAAACGTGAAACGTGAAGCGTGAAACATGAGATATAAATTCACGTTTCACGTTTTACATTTCACAAATTAAAATCTGGGCCCAAATAAATTTCACGTGCTTTGGGATCATTGACCAATTGCTCCGCGGCCCCTTCGTAGAGGACTGCGCCTTTATGTATTAAATAAGCGCGATCGACTAACTTTAATGTTTCCCGCACATTATGATCCGTGATCAAAATTCCAAGCCCGCGCTCTTTTAAACGGCGCACAATTTTTTGCACTTCATAGACAGCAATCGGATCAATCCCGCTGAAAGGCTCGTCCAGCAAAAGCAATTTCGGACTTGTCACCAGCGCGCGGGTAATTTCCAAACGCCGTTTTTCGCCCCCGCTCAACAAATAGGCTTTGCTCTTGGCCAGCGGCGTCAAGTCAAGTTCGTTCAGCAAATATTTCAAACGCACCGCGCGTTCTTCCGCCTTCATCTCGCAGGTTTCAAGAATGGCCAGAATATTTTGTTCCACGGTCAACTTGCGAAAAACCGACGGCTCCTGGGTCAGATAACCAATGCCGAGCCGCGCCCGCTGATGCATCGGCAAACCGGTAATCCGATTTCCTTCAAAAAAAATCTCACCTCCATCCGGCTTGACCACACCCACCACCATATTAAAGGTCGTCGTTTTTCCGGCGCCATTCGGTCCCAGCAAACCAACCACTTCACCGGAATTAACAAAAATAGAAACGCCATTGACCACGCGACGGTGGCGATATTCTTTGACCAATTTTTCGGTGGAAAGAAGACAAGTTTGGAAATCCACCTGGCGAGATAACTCCGGCGCGGTGTCAGGC
This sequence comes from Verrucomicrobiota bacterium, assembly GCA_030947315.1. Lineage (GTDB taxonomy): Bacteria > Verrucomicrobiota > Verrucomicrobiia > Limisphaerales > CANJXF01 > JALYXC01. Next base: position 838 of record JALYXC010000125.1, read on the forward strand.
AAATCTGTTTTAAGTTGAGGCATCATGAATTGTTTGGGCTATTTTATTCAGCGCGGCTGCTTGGCCAAGAGCAATGTCCGGGATTTCAACCCAGATAATATTTAATTTCGTTGCGAAGATTTCCATTTTATTTTCGGCGGCTCCGGCAAATCTTGCGCGCGCAAGGCTGTGCGAAAATGCATCTTGGCCACTTTCGCAAAATGAGTCACGCCATGTTTGATTATAAATTCTTTAGCGGCCGCATCCACCGCCGCCGAGGCGCCTTTGGGAAATTTCATTCCAAATTGTTTTTCCAATCCGCCGAGGCGCTGGACAAATTCATGGCGCGCCAGAATCGAAGCCGCCGCCACCGCGATGTCCTCTTCGGCTTTATGTCGCTGCACCAATTCAATTTCGCGACCCAAACTCATTAACGCTTTGCCAATCACTTCTTTACTGCTGGCAAATTGATCACTGATCGCGCGAATCGGTTTTGGCTTCATGCGATGTTGTTGCAACATTAAATTTTCGATAACCCGGGCGTGTCCCCAGGCCAGCAGGGTATTGACGCTTTTCATTTTTAAATAAAGCCGGTTGTAGGCTTCGTTGCCAATCGGCAGCACGCTCCAAACGCAGCCAGGCGTGTCGCAAATCAATTTTGCCAGACCGCCTATTTTTTTATCAGACGAAATATTTTTAGAATCGCGTATGCCAAAATCCTCCCACGATTTAATAATTGTTTCATTGACATAAACTCCCGCGACGCAGAGCGGGCCAAAAAAATCGCCTTTGCCGCTTTCATCAATGCCGAGTCGCGGTAAAAGTAATTCAGGATTCAAAATAGTTTCGTAACCGAGTTTTGCTTCCTGCAAAATTTCCGGTTCTAAAACAAATTCGACGAATTCCTGCGTCCCTTTTCCTTGCAGAACAAGTTTGCCGCTCTCATAAAAAACGATATTGATTTTTTCTTTTTCCGCCGCGAATCGCGCATAAGGAACTTCGCGAAATTTAAAATCATTTTCCTGCAAATGATTTTTTAGCGCGCTGGACTGCGCGTCGTTCAGTTTGCAAGTGTAGGAGGTCAGCAGTTTCAAAATATTTGGAATTTGGAACTCAGAAACTCAGAAAGAAAAAAATAAAATCATTTGGTTGAGTCATCGTAGTAAGTTGTCATAATATTCGCAACATGAACTCCGAGCAGCCGCTAAGAAAGCCTTCATTTCTGCTAAAAATTTCTGGCCCCATATTTCTGCTTTGTGCGTTGGGAAATCTAATTGGTTTATTTAGAGAATTAAACTCCACATCCTTAGCGGGGACAATAATTCACGCGATAACAACTTTAGCGTTTTTTGTATTTAGTATTTTTTTGTGTCGCCGTTATTTCAATAAATGAGAATGCGAGCAAAAGAGAAAACTGATTTTCTTGTTTCAGCATTGCTCGGATGGTTTTCCAAAAACGCGCGCCAATTGCCGTGGCGAAAAACTTCTGATCCTTACGCTATTTGGATTTCCGAAATAATGCTGCAACAAACGCAGGTCAAAACCGTCATTCCATATTGGGGACGCTGGCTGCGCGAATTGCCCACGATTGATTCGCTCGCAAACGCTTCGTCCGAAAAAATTCATAAACTTTGGGAAGGACTTGGCTACTACACTCGCGTTCGCAACCTGCAGAAAACGGCTGTAATCATTTGCGAAAAACACGCTGGAAAATTTCCTGAAACTTTTGAAGATGTTTTTGCGCTGCCTGGAATCGGCCGCTACACCGCCGGGGCGATTTGCAGCATTGCGTTTAATCAAACCACGGCAATTTTGGATGGAAATGTTATCCGTGTTTTGACCCGCGTTTTCGGAATCAGAGAAAATCCGCATGAGAAAAAAACAAATGTGATGTTGTGGAAGCTCGCCAAAAATCTTGTTCTCAACTCAAAATTCAAAACCCAAAAGTCAAAATTGTCCTGCTCGCATCTCAACCAGTCTTTAATGGAACTGGGCGCGCTTATTTGCACACCGCGCCAGCCAAAGTGTCTTCTCTGTCCCTTGCAAAAAAAGTGCGTGGCGCGCCTCGAAAATCTTGTGGAAAAAATTCCAAATCTGGGCGAGCGCATTAAACCAACTGCGCGGCGATTCGTTGCTTTCCTGGTGGAACGGCGCGGAAAATTTTTTGTGCGCCAGCGCAGGAGTGGAATCGTTAATGCGCATCTATGGGAGTTTCCGAATATCGAAGTTTTCTCAGACAAAATGGATTTCACAAACCTGCCGGGCCCTTTTTTTCTTTTGCCAAAATTTTCCACAAAACCGGTTTGTCAAATCAAACATTCGATTACGCGCTACCGCATTTCGTTGGAAGTTTTTCGCGCGCGTTTTAAGAAAAATTCGAGATCAAAAATTGAATCGGGCGAATGGCGAACGCTGGAGGAGTTGGATCAGTTTGCTTTTACCAGCGCGCATCGTAAAATTCTTCGCCGATTATGTTAGTTTTATATCGCGCTGTGTAGAATTGCCGACCGCCAGCTAGAATTCAAACTGAGGTAGGCCGCGGGGTGAAATTTTATTCGTCATGAAGCGGTATTTTCGCCATTCAATGTGGTTATCGAGAAAACAGACATTGCCACCCGCCGGTTGATTATTCCTTTCGAAATGGGCCGTGCGGACTTTGGTTCCCCCCGCGCCAGCGATGTCGGCATAACGTCTATCGCCGGTGGGAGTCAGCAGCGAAATAGTAGCATCAACGATCATTTCTGTATCAGAGACGGACAAACTTCCCCGGCCTCGGGTGATTTTGGTGACGAGGTTAGTGCCGCTTAGGGCCGGACTTCCGCTACTTCCAGGCGCGTTGGGAAAGAGCCAGATATAACCGGTAACGACATATTGCGGGAAAGCATTCCAGGCGTCCGGCGGGCCGTTATCTTTGTAAAGGTAGAACTCATTCGGGCAGTAAAAAATTTGCGTGCTTTTGACGTTGTATAAAATATTACTCGCGACAGGTCGCCACATATCCCAAAACCACGTTCCGTTGTTTTGAAGATCCGGCAGTTTGTCCATATTATCGCTCGCATACATCAAAGTAGCGAGTCCGAGCTGATGCAGGTTGCTTTTGCAAGCCGTGCGTTTGGAATGCTCTTTAGCGCGAGCCAATGCGGGCAGTAACATTCCAGCAAGAATGGCGATAATGGCAATCACCACCAAAAGTTCGATCAAAGTGAAGGCGATGGAGCGTCGCGCAGAATTAAAACGTTTCATTGGTTTTTTAATTTGCGCGGCAAGTAGAAACCGTTGATTGTTCGACGATTCCGCCAACCAGATTTTTCTGATTGGCGGAACATTCGCCGAATTACCTCCACAGGCGGAAGAATTGTGCCTGGCCTGTAGTTGGAAGGATTACTTCCCAATTGTTTCCATTCACGGCTGGAGCATTGGTCAACGTTGTCCAAGACCCGCCGGTTACCGTGGGTTTCGCTTGAACTGAGAATCCAGCCGCAGCAACAGGCCAGCGCAGAATG
>JALYXC010000158.1 GCA_030947315.1 Verrucomicrobiota bacterium
AAATAATATAATGTTCGGGATAATCACCTTTGTTAAATTGTGGATTTATAGCAAGGGGGTAAACATGGTTATCTTCGGCGAATTGCTTTAAGCCCAAACCGAGTTGTCGAACATTATTGACGCAAACAACTTTATGGGCTTTGCCTTTACCTTTAGAAATTGCAGGTAATAAAACTCCCGCCAGAATTCCGATGATGGCGAGGACAACAAGTAATTCGATCAACGTGAATGCTCGCCCGCCCATTCTGAATCGGTTTGTGGTGGATGAGGATTTCATCTTAAGAATAAACCCTGACATTTCAGAAAAGTTGCCCCTCAAAAGAAATTCTCTCAGCGAGCGATTCTTTTCAATGATCATCCTGTGAAATTTTTCACAAGCGTTTTTTTTTAAATTTTGCCAATGAAGAATCGTTCCAGTTTTCAGGCGGCAGTTGTTTGAGCGTCAGGCGATAACTTGCATTCAGCACCAATGAAGGCATTCTTAAGACATGATTACTCTTGCTCGAAGCCCGGTTCATTCCGATCCAGAACTCATGGGCGGCACACTCGTCTTTCAAGGCACCCGCGTTTCTGCTCAAACCTTGCTCGATTATCTGCACGATGGTTACAATCTGGACGGCTTCTTACTAGAGTTTCCATCAGTGGACCGTCAGGATGCTGAAGAGTTTCTGCGCCTGATTCCCAGCGAACAAGAACGCGTTTGAGAATTATTCTTGATGAAAATGTGCCTTTGGGACTGCGCCGAATGCTTGTCCCGCGCCTTGCGAAGTCTGTTGAAAAATTTTTCACAAACTTTTTTTAAAACATTTTGCGAGCAAACCAGTGAGCAACAAAAAGCCGGCCAGCGCACAAACCACCGCCGCGCCGGTCGGCAAATCGAATTTATACGAACTGTATAAACCAACGCCGCTGCCCAAAGTGGCGATCGCCCAGCCGATCATCATCATGGTTTTCATTCGGCTGGCCAAAAAATTGGCGCAAACCGCCGGCACAATTAAGTAGGAAAAAACTAGCAGCACTCCGCCGATTTCCACGAAGGTCGTCACCACCAGCCCGAACAAGGCGTAAAAAAGAAAATCCCACCAGAACACGGAAATCTTTCGCTCGGCTTCCAGGGCCGGATCAAAAGAAAGCGCCAGAAATTTTTTGCGAAAAATAAAATGAATCAATCCCACAAAAACAAAAAGGGCGAATGGTTTGAAAACTTGCGCGGGCCTTTGTAAATTCAATAAATCGCCCACGAGGGTTTGTTGTAATTCTTCCTTGCCGTTGGCGCTGCGACTCAGCAAAAGAATTCCCGCCGCCGCCGCCACGACATAAACAATTCCAATCAATGCTTCCTGCGGAACGCGTTGGTGTTGTTTTTGCGAACGGGTCAAAGTGAAAATGGCCGCGCCCACGATCGTGAAACTGAATGACCACAAATAAGAATAGAAAATTTTAAAAGGGGCCAACCCGGGCAGCGGCATTTCAAAAAACAAATCATGCTGATCCAGTAAAATCGCCAGACAAGTTCCCAGCGCGGCGACTTGCGCGAGCGCCAGATCAACAAAAATAATTTCGCGCCGAATAATATGAAGGCCGAGATAAACCAATAGTCCCGGCAACAAAAGGCACGCAACCATCGGCCATTTCATCACCTCAAATATTTCCATAATTTCTCTTTCAGGGATCGGTGAATTGTCCTTTTTCTGCGGCGGCTTTGATGTTTACTTTTTTTGTGCCAACGCTTTAGCGAGCGATTTTACCAGACCATCCATCCATTCGAGGTAGCTATTTCCTTTTGCACCCGTCGGGAAAGCGGCGAAATCCAACACCACCGCATCCGTGTGAGCCGCGACGGTTTCGGCTGTTTTACGATTTAGATATGGCTCAACCGTAATGACTCGAATTTTTTCCGATTTCATTTTTGTAATAACTTCCGCCAGATGCGCGGGCGACGGTGGAATGCCCGGCTTCGGTTCCAGAAATAAATCCATGCGAATGCCAAAACGCTTCGCGAAATAGGGCCAGTAATTGTGATAGGTCACTGCTTGTTTAGCTGAAATGGGCGCCAGAATTTTCTGCCATTCAGATAATTTAGTCTCAAGCTGGTCGTTGAATTTTTTCAAATTCATTTTGAAAACCTCGCACGATTTTGGATCAAGCTGACAAAAGGAATTGGCGATATGTTGGGCCACAATTTTTCCATTGAGCGGATCTGTCATGTAATGTGGATTGCCGGCCGCGTGAATATCGCCTTTGGAACGATCCAAAGTGCCTGGAACTTCCAACAGCGAAATCCCTTCCACGCAGGAAATGCGCCCCGGTTTTCCAACTTCGAGTTTCGGATTGCGCGCTCCTTCCAAGAGCGGCGGAAGCCAGCCGATTTCCAATTCTGCGCCGCCTTCAATAATTGCATCAGCGTGATTCAGCTTCACAATAAAACTTGGTTTGGCATCAACAAAATGCGGATCTTCCGTCGGTTTGGCCAGGGTGGTGACAGCGATTTTATCACCGCCGATTTCTGCGGCGATGGCGCCAAAATCGGGTGTGGTGCAAACGACATTTAATTTGGCGTGAGCATTCCAGGCGAAGAATCCACAGCAGGCGAGCAAGCAAATTTTTTTCATCAAGAGGCTGTTGCAAAATTCTTTTATTAACACCGTGGCTTTAGCCCGGTGATATTGCTCCTCGAAGAACTCTTCAGCCGTTTCAACGGCTTTCTGAGCAAACCGTTGAAACGGTTTTTTCGTTCCAGTCCATATTTTCCACCGGGCTAAAGCCACGGTGTTAATGAGATTTTTGACGGCGTTGTGGTGAGTTTCGCAAACACTTTTTAAGATTTTCATATTCATTTTTGTTTGGTGTTCATTTGTGTCAATTCGTGGTGGAAATTATTTGTTAAAATTTGTGCGCTCCGTGCGCGCCTAATAAAAATTCGACTTGCATCCAGAGGGAATGTTCGACGCCAAAATATTCGCCGTGATCATAATTATATTGCAGACGGATTTTGGAAAATTCACTCGGATACCAGGTCAGCGCAGGCGAAATCCGATAACGTTCGCCGCGAAATGGATCGCTCGAATCGAACACCGCAGAATTTCCCGTGGCAAAGTCGCCTCGAATTCCCGCGACCCAGCGCGGTTTGAAGCCGTATAAAACTTGCGAATAAAATCCGTAATCGCGCAAATTTTCGGCAGCCAATCCTGCGGGCAAATCTTCACCGGCGCCAAAACGCCGATAGAGCGCTTCGGTTTGCCACGAAACAAATGGAAAACCTTGGCTGGCGTTGGCTGGTTTCCATTTCCAAAAAATATCCGCGCCATAAATTTCTGTGCGATTATGCGGGCCGGTTTCATTGGAACCAAAGGCGCCGGAAAGTCCCGCGAGCAAAGTTTGCGTCTCCGTAATTTCAAAGGAAGAAGCGATGCGCGGCACATAAACCAAATCCCGCGGGCCGCGCAAATTGCCATCAAAAGTGGCTCGTCCCGCAAAACGATTTACGCCTAACGAATCCGCCTCGCCGCGATTTCGAAAACTGTGCGACGTGCCGCCTTGTCCATCCAAAACGTCGAGAAAAATTTCAGTATAAAACGGCAGCGGCGTGAGCCAGGAAAGTTGCGCGCTGATGCTGCGCAAACCATCCGGACCAAAAGCGCGATTTAAAATAATCGGCTGATCCACAAAAGCCCATTGATGCGGATGCTGCGGATTTTGTCGTCCGAAATTAGCGAAGAATTGTCCGGCTTTTAATTGCAAGTTATGACGCAACGAAGTCGTCATTAAATAGGCTTCTTCGAGTTCGATGCTGGTTTCATTATTTTTATCGAGCTTAAGCACGATATTCCCAAAGCCTTTAAAATAAGGATCAATCGCGCCATCGAGCGCAATTTCCGCGTTGCGCAAAGAAAATCCGCGTTTGATCGGATCGTGATCGCCCAGCTCAAGTCGCGCGGACGGATCGGCCGCGGAGGACCAGCCGGCGTCCATCAACGCGTCAAAACTGATATTCATATAAGCTGAACCGACGCGCGCCACGGCGATCGGTTCCGAGGAAAAAAAAGTTTTTGGCGTCGGAGAATTTTCCGGCGCCGTGGCGATTTTTGGCGGAAGGTTGGTGCCCAATTCCTTTTCCAATTGCGCCGCCAGTTCCTGCTCCAGTTTTTTTTGCCCGGCGGTTTTCGGTTCGGCGCTTTGATTGGTGGCGGAAGCTGCGCCCGAATTTTTTTGCAGATTATCGAGCTTTTTGGTGAGCGCTTCGATTTGTTGTTTTTGATCGCGTTGCGCTTTCTCGAAATTTTCCTGCATTTGCTGCAATTGTTTTTGCAATTGCTCAATTTGGTTTGTCTCTTGAGCGAAGAGCGAATTCGCGGTGAGGCCTAAAATAAAAACTGCACCAAAGATTTTTTTAAATTTCATACTTTCTCCGAAGTGGCCCGACGCTTCAAGGCGTCCAGCCGAGTTAAACAAAAATACCGAACGGAAACGAATTAAACGGAGAACGGAGAAGGCGGAGCGCGGCTGGGAAGCAATTGCAAATCGGTCGCTGCAGCCGGGGAACATTCGTGCGGGGGCGCGAAATAAATTAAATTAAAATTACCGGCAAAAAGGAAAGACGGCGCAGTGTGAAAAAGAATTTGTTGCTGCTCGAAAAAGGTAATGGCGCATTGATGGGAACTTTGCGCCGCTTCGTTATGCAGCCATTGATGCAGCGTCGGATTTGCCGCCAGCAAAGACGAAAATAAAAGCCACGCGACCAGCAATCCGGCCAGCGCCGCCTGCCTTAATCGCAAAGGAAAAAATTTCCGTTCCAGTTGCAAGGGGGCCACTAAACAACAAGCCCTTTCGGAAAGCAAGTGTTAATTATTGCGATTACTGATTATTAAAAATCGCCGTGATGAAATTTTTATTCATCACTATTTTTTAATATATCGCTTTAGCGCAGCGGCTTTGTCGCAGTCGTTATTGTTTGTAACGCCAGCGTTCCCAATCGGTCAAAAATACCTGGTCGGGCAGA
>JALYXC010000179.1 GCA_030947315.1 Verrucomicrobiota bacterium
ATTGCAACCTTCCGAACTCGCCAAGCTCTCGTTCATTTTTGTCCAAGCCCATTTTCTAAGTCGCCCTGCCGACGAATTGCGCTTACCGGGAATATTTTTTAAAGCGCTGGGGCTGACGCTTCTTCCATTTGTGTTGATTATGACCGAACCGGATCTGGGTTCAGCGCTGGTTTTATTGCCGGTCGCCCTTGTTATGTTTTACGTGGCTGGCACGCCGCGCCGTTATTTGTTGCGCTTGGTTTGCCTGGTGGGAATTTTCATTAGTTTGCTCGTGGTGGATATTCTTTTTGCGCCGAAAAATTTTCGAATTCCCCTGGAAGAATATCAACGGCAACGGCTGCTGGTTTTTTTCGGAAAAGATTTTGCGCCGGCTCATGCCACGCCGGAGCAGAAAAAATATTGGAAACAAGTTCAGGAAAATAAATCCTGGAACGTTAAACAAGCGCTCATTTCCGTCGGTTCCGGCGGATTGATGGGCAAAGGCTGGCGGCGGGGCACCCAAAATGCCCTCGGCTATTTGCCGCCAGCCGTGGCGCATAACGACTTTATCTTCTCTGTCATTGCCGAGGAGAAAGGTTTTGTCGGCAGCGTGATTGTCCTCACGCTTTATGCAGTGATTCTCTTCACGGGAATCAGAATTGCCGGGGAGGCGCGCGATCGCCTCGGTAAATTATTGGCGGTGGGCGTTGTCACAATGCTCTTCAGCCATGTCTTCATCAATATCGGCATGAATATTCGCATTATGCCTGTGACGGGCGTCCCATTGCCGCTGCTGAGTTACGGCGGGTCCTCAGTGCTCTGCTCGTTGATCGCCATTGGCATTTTGCAAACTGTTTATATCTATCGAAGATCCTATTAAATTATGAGTGATAATAAAAATTTCTCCCGACGCCGCCGCGGCGGAATGCGCTTTCGTCCGCAAGGCGGATTAAATCCAAGCAATCAAAAACCATCTCAACGTCCCGACCGCGCCGCTCACGATGCGCGCGCCGAAGTCGTGGGCGATAAAGCGCTTGAATCTATTTACGACAAATCAGCTCATCAGCGCGAAATCGAACGGGCTGAGAATGTTGCCGCCGGTTTGCCGCCCGAAGGAATTAAACCGCCCGCGGAAAAAATGGAAGCGAACCTGGCCGGAAAAAATGCGCCCCAAAACAATTCGCCGGTAGCAGAAAAGCCGTACGAACTGATTAAAATCAAAGAGCAGGCGCCGCAAGGCCTCGTCGAAAATATTAAAGTTGCCACGAACAAAATTATTAAAAAAGTTCAGCGTTTGCTCAAGCCAGTGCAGCGCTCCAACAAAGAAGTCATTATCAATGCTGAATCGCTCGAAACTCGCGTGGCTGTTCTCGAAGAAGGCAAGCTTGAAGAATTAACCATCGAACGCACGACCGAAGAGCGCCTGGTCGGCAGCATTTTTAAAGGCAAAGTGCGCAATCTCGAAGATGGATTAAAAGCCGCTTTTGTGGAAATCGGATTTGAAAAAAATGCGTTCCTGCATTACTGGGACATCATTCCAAGCAATTTCGACAGCGGCGTCGAACTGGTCGAACGCGACACCAAAAAACGCGACAAGCCGCGCATCACGCAAAAAGATATTCCGCGCCTGTATTCGCCCGGCAATGAAATTATTGTGCAAGTCACCAAAGGTCCCATCGGCACAAAAGGTCCTCGCGTCACCACCAATTTAGTTTTGCCCGGACGCTATTTGGTGCTGTTGCCGTATTCTGATCAATGCGGCATCTCGCGCAAAATTGAAAATGGAGCCGAGCGCCAGCGCCTGAAAAAAATTCTGCGCAGTCTCACCATTCCAGATGGCATGGGAGTCATTATGCGCACGGTCGGCGAAGGACAACAGGCCCGCTATTTCGTGCGCGATTTGGCGCTGCTTTTGGAAGAATGGAAATCAATACAGGAAAAAATTAAAAGTCAGCCGATGGGCACCTGCGTTTTTCAAGAGCCGGATCTGATTGATCGAACCATTCGCGATTTTCTCACTGAAGATGTCGAGCGCATTGTCGTGGACAGCCCCAGACCTTATGAACGGATGCGCGAAATGATTTCTAAAATCTCCAAACGCTCCGCCGATAAAGTCAAACTTTACAGCGAATCACAACCGATTTTTGATCGCTTCAATATCACCCGCCAACTGGAAAATACTTTCTCGCGCATGGTTCATTTGAAAAGCGGCGGTTACATCGTTATTGATGAAACCGAAGCGCTCGTGGCGATTGATATCAATAGCGGCCGTCATAAAGGCGGTGCGAACCGAGATCAGGAATCGGTCATTCTCCGCTCCAATCTGGAAGCGGCCGAAGAAATCTGCCGCCAGCTTCGTCTGCGGAATATGGGTGGATTAATCGTGCTCGATTTCATTGACATGAAACAACGGCGCGATCAACAAGCCGTTTATCAACGCATTAAAGATGGGTTGCGCCGCGACAAAGCCAAGACACACATCCTCCCCATTTCGCCGCTTGGCCTGATGGAAATGACCCGACAACGCCATTCCGAAAGCGTGCGTTCGGCTGTCTATGATGATTGTCCTTACTGCAAAGGCCGCGGCAAGGTGAAAAGCGCTGTGACAATGAGCGTGGAAATTCAACGCAAGCTCAGCGAAATTTTCAAAAAACGCGATCGCGACGAATCAGATTTTCAACTGCGCGTCGTAGTGCACCCGAGCGTTTTGGATCGTCTCCGCACGGAAGATGAAAAACTCATCACCGAAATGGAAAAGCGTTATTTCGGAAATTATTATTTCGCTCCGATCCGGCTTTTCATGCCGAACAATTTAAAATCATCAACGTCGCCACTAACGAAGAACTGGCCCGGGGAAGTTGACGTGATCACGTATTTGATTTGCGCGGACGAATTCAGACTTGTTTGCCCGCGCAAATTTCATAAATCTTTCTACACAATTTTATGAAAAAGTTAAATATCGGACTCATCGGTTACGGCTTCATGGGCCGCACGCACTCCAACGCATTCACGCAGGTCAACAATTTCTTCGACCTCGAATATCAACCGGTTCTCAAAGCCATTTGCGCCCGCGACGAAAAAAACGCCAAAGCCTTCGCGAAAAAATGGGGCTATGAATCCATCGAAACCGATTGGCGCAGACTGATCGCGCGCGATGACATCAATGTGATCGACATCGCCGCGCCGAACAATGTCCACGCGGAAATCTGCATCGCCGCCGCCAAAGCCGGAAAAATGATTCTGTGCGAAAAGCCGCTCGCGATGAATGGACCCGAAGCGGAGAAAATTCTCACCGCTGTCACGAAAGCCAAAGTGCCGAACATGGTTTGGTACAATTATCGGCGCGTTCCCGCCGTCACGCTCGCCAAGCAACTGATCGACGAAGGCCGGCTCGGGAAAATTTTTCATTACCGCGCGAAATTTTTGCAGGACTGGACGATCAACGCCGATCTTCCGCAAGGCGGCGCGGGGCTCTGGCGGCTCGACGCGAAAGTCGCGGGCAGTGGCGTCACCGGCGATTTGCTCGCGCATTGCATCGACACCGCGCTCTGGCTCAACGGCAGCATCGACACCGTCACCGCCACGACCGAGACGTTCGTCAAACAACGCAAACACACGCTCACCGGCAAGATGGAAAAAGTGACCATCGACGACGCGAGTTTATTTCTCGCGAGGTTCACGAACGGTTCCCTCGCCACATTTGAATCGACTCGTTACGCGCGCGGTCACAAGGCGCTCTACACTTTTGAAATCAACGGCGAAAACGGTTCGCTCTTCTGGGATTTGCATGACCTGCATCGCCTGCAAGTTTTCGATTACAAAGACGAAGGAAAAATTCGCGGCTGGAAATCGGACCACATCACCGACGGCGACCATCCTTACA
>JALYXC010000185.1 GCA_030947315.1 Verrucomicrobiota bacterium
CGTGTGGACCGTGGCCGAGGAATCCACCGCCTGGCCGCTGGTGACGCGACCGCCTTATCTGGGCGGACTCGGTTTTTCTTTCAAGTGGAACATGGGCTGGATGCACGATACGCTTCATTATTTTCAGCGCGATCCGATTTATCGAAAGCATCATCAGAATGATCTCACCTTTGCGATGCTTTATCATCACAACGAAAATTTTATTTTGCCATTGTCTCACGACGAAATTGTTCACGGTAAAGGATCGTTGCTCGGCAAAATGCCGGGTGATGATTGGCAAAAGTTTGCCAACCTGCGCGCTCTGCTCGCGTACCAATGGCTTTTTCCCGGCAAAAAACTTTTGATGATGGGCTGTGAATTTGGACAAAGCGCGGAGTGGAATGAAAATCGCAGTCTCGATTGGTGGCTGCTTGAGGCCGGCTCTTTTCATCGCGGCACGCAACGTTTTGTGGAAGACCTAAATAAATTTTATCGCCAGGGTCCCGCGCTTTGGGAAAGTGATTTCGATGTGTCAGGTTTTTATTGGATTGATTGCGGCGATGCTGACAGCAGCATTCTTTCTTTTGTCCGGCAGACTTCCGACGGCAAAAATCAAATTGTTGTGATTTTAAATCTGGCGCCCGTTTTGCGAACCAATTATCGCATCGGCCTGCCGCGCGGCGGATTTTGGCGCGAAGCCATCAATAGCGATTCAGAAATTTACAGCGGCAGCAATCAAGGCAATTTTGGCGGCGTTCAAGCCGAAGAAATTAAAATCCATAATCAGCCGTTCTCCGCTGAATTTATTTTACCGCCGCTGGGCGTGATGGCATTTCAACCGAAGAATCTATAAATCGCAAATCGGTGGGGTTAAAAGTTTTTTAGTGTAAACTTGCAAGGTTAATGATGCGAAAAACTTTTTTCAACTTTGCCGCGCTGCTTTTCCTGGGCTTGTCTGGAATTGGTTTTCTTGAGGGCGCTACTTTTCAAAATCCGCTAGTTTCCAGCGGCGCGGATCCGTGGATCATTCGGAGCGGCACCAATTATTTTTACACGCACACGACGGGCGGAACAATTTTTCTGAGACGTTCCCCGACGATTACCGGTTTGGCGGATCCGACTGTCATTTTAAACAATACAGTCAATGTTTTTGCTCCACCGGCGCCGAATAATAAAAATGTTTGGGCGCCGGAGGTTCATTTTCTCAATGGCAAATGGTATCTCTATTACGCAGCGGATGATGGCACAAATGCCAATCATCGCTTGTATGTCGCCGAAGCGATTACTGCCAATCCGCAGCAAGGTTTTTTGTTTAAAGGAAAGATCTCGGTTCCAAGTGATGACAAGTGGGCGATTGATGGGACGGTGCTGCAGCAAGATGACGGGACGCTTTACTTCGTTTGGTCAGGCTGGCCCGGTGCGGTTGATGGACAGCAAAATCTTTATATCGCGCCGATGAGTAATCCGTGGACGATCAGCGGTCCGCGCGTGATGATTTCTACACCAACTTTGCCGTGGGAAGGATGGATTCAAGAAGGTCCCGAAGTTTTAAAACGCAATGGCAAGATCATGATTGTTTATTCGGCCAACGCTTCCTGGACCGATTCTTACAATCTGGGTTTGCTGACGAACACGAATGGCAATTTGTTGAATCCGACTTCGTGGGTTAAATTTCCCAATCCAGTTTTTCGCGGTTATGCAGATGAAACGGGCGGCGTGTATGGACCTGGTCATTGCTCGTTCACAAAATCGGTTGACGGCGCGGAAGACTGGATCATTTATCACGCGGCGAAATTCAGCGGCGCGGGGTGGAATCGAAACGTTCGCGCGCAAAGTTTTTCTTGGAACGTGGATGGCTCACCATTTTTAGGGCTGCCGATTTTCACAAATTGTCCAGTAATCGCGCCATCGGGAGAAACGCCCGCCGTTCCTTTTCTGGGAGACGATACAAACGGCTTTGTGCGGATGGAAATTTTTACCCGCCTTCCGGGCGCGACTTTAAGTGATCTGACCAACGCGATAAAATTTCCGAATAATCCGGATCTGGTGAGATATGTCTCGCAATTGGAAACGCCCGTCAATCTCGGAGAAAATTACGGTGTTAAATTATCGGGCTACCTTCGGCCAACGCTGACGACGAATTATATTTTTTACATTTCTGCCAACGGACCGGGCCAATTATTTTTGAGCACCAATGATTCTCCTCTTTTCAAACGCCCGATCGCCTTGGAGCCGCAGTGGAATAATTCGCGCGATTGGAACGGAATAGCGCGGCGTGTTGCCTGGGAAAATATTTCGCGACCAATTTTCCTGCAAGCCGGACAGCGTTATTATTTTGACGCAATAATGAAAGCGGGCGTTGGCGCCGACAACCTTGCGGTCACTTGGAAAATATCTGGAACGGCCACTCCCACGAATGGCGCTCCGCCGATTGCCAAAGATTTTCTCCAGACTTTTTCCTGGACGACGGCGCCGATTTTCATCACCCAACAGCCGACAAACCGCACGATTTATCAAGGCTCGTCCGCGATTTTTTCGGTGGGAACGCTCAATCCGCCGCTTTTGCAATATCAATGGCAACGGCAAACTTCCGGAATCTGGCAAAATATTTCTGGAGCTGTTTCTCAGAATTTGATGTTCACTAACGCGATCGCCAGCGAGAACAGTTATCGGGTATTGGTGAGCAATTCGGTTTTTTTCACGAACAGTTCTCCGGCGACGTTAAGAGTCTTGGAATGGCCGAAATTGGGTGGTCGCGTGTCGGCAGACGGAAAATTTTTGGTGACATTTCCGACCGACCCGGCCTTTAAGTATTTTATTTACACTTCGACGAATTTACTGAATTGGGAAAACGTTTCAATCATTACCAATGCCAATGGCGCTGTGGAATTTTTCGATGACACATCCAGTTCTCGCCAGAAATTTTATAAAGTCCTCGTTGAACCGTAAAAATATAACGAAACTTCTTGACCATCGCTCGATATTTATTATCTTGAACACAATTCAACACAACGAGTTTATATCCAAAATTCTATGAAAAAATTATCAAATCAAAAATTCTCATTCGCCGCTGGGGCTGCGCTGCTTCTATTCGCGTTTATTCCCAGCGTTATTGCGCAAACTCTTACCCACAGATACAGTTTTAATGATGCCATTGGCAGTCTGACCTTCGCCGATTCGGTCGGTGGCGCCGCCGGGAACGGAAATCTGGTCGGCACGGCAAGTTTGGATGGTTCACGCCTTCAACTCGATGGAGTTGGTGGATTTGCAACTTTGCCAACAACAATCATCAGCAACTACAGTCAAGTTTCAATCGAATTCTGGGCTTCCTTTAGCACGAACAATCCCGTTTGGACACGTGTCTTCGCGTTCGGTGATCAAAATGGCAGCGGACAACAATTCACCGGCCTCGACTATTCGCACTATGCCGGGGGAAATTACCAAAATCTCCGCCTGGTCACAACCAATGGGGATGTCTACGTCAATAATCCCGCCGGTTTAAACGGGCAAACAAACGTTCATGTGATTCTGGTCGTTGATCCGGTAGGAAATAGGATGTTTTATTATAATGGCACGGCAATCGCTTCCAATCCCGGCGTCAACGGCGGCGCAGTCCCCGCTTTAAGCGGAATAAATGTCAACTTTGCCTTAATTGGAAAATCACTTTTTGACGTGGATCCGCTTCTGGAAGCTTCCATTTCGGAATTTCGTATTTACCAGGGTGTAGTCAGCCCCTCCACTGTAGCTCTGAACGATGCTGCTGGACCCGACAGTTACCTCACCGATCCAGGAACTCTCCTCTCGGTGCAATTGACTAGTCCGAATAATCCTTTGGTGGTGAATCAAAATTCGCAGCAGATTTTCAAGGGAAATTTTTCCAACGTCACCAATCTAAACC
>JALYXC010000189.1 GCA_030947315.1 Verrucomicrobiota bacterium
TAATAAGCTTGTCGATGGATTTAACCGCCACTCGAAAATCAGAATGAGAACAGACACCAAAGGCGCGCCGTTTTCTCAGTCGCCAAAAAAACAGACCAAAATATTTTTTTTATTTTGCGCCATTGGGCGTTTTTTGCGGGAGAGTTTTTAAGCCCCAAAGCCATCCTAGAAAAAGAAAATTAGGCCAGGCCAGCGCGGGAATGTATAAATTGAATTCGACGAGGCTTTGCAAATTCACTCCCAGCACGCCCAGCCAAAGATAAAATGGATAATCATCCAGCGTTAAATTTCGGCGCCGGTAAAGCATTATCAACGAAGCTGAAATAAAAATGAAAAACGTTAAAAATCCCACCACGCCAGAATCGCAGGCCTGCTCCAAAAAATCATTGTGACAAAGCCGCGCCATTTCCGCGTCAGCCGATTTAATTTTTTTATAGGAAATAGAAAAAGTGGCCGGCCCCGTTCCGAAAACAGGATTTTCGCGCGCAATTTGCGCCGCAGCCCGCCAATAATCAAATCGCGCTCCAACGCTCGTCGCTCCTTTTTCAAAAAAGGCGGCGTACCTTAAAAAAAATCCGCCCAAACCCAAAATCAAAACCGCGCCGGCCAGCCCGAGTTTTAAGCGCCGACTAAATGGCCGGTGAAACAACGCCACCAATCCCAGCAAAAGTATAATCAGCCAGCCTCCTTTCGAGCCGGACCAATATAAACAGGCCAGCGCGCTCAAACCAATTCCACCCGCAAAAAGCACACGGAATTTTTTGCTAAATTTTCGCGCGATTTGTCCGGTCGAAAAAATTGTGATCGGCAAAAAAAGCAGGAGCGCGCCGGCCAGCGAGTTAGGATAAAAAAGCGTGGCAAAAATACGGTTGCTCGAAATCTTTTTCAACATTCCAGGCGCCGGCTCCGCGAGTGTGGGAAAAATATAAAGATAAAAATAACGGCGCGTTTCCTCCAAACCGCCGAAATGCTGATCGAAACCGACCCGAATCATCCACACGAAGCCCAGCAAAAGACCGATCCAAAGTGGCTGAAAATTTTTCAGTTCGCTCAAGACAAACCAGCCGAGATAAAAACAAACCACACACGAAACAAAATGTTGCACAGTGGCGTTGCTCAATTTGGAATCAATAGATTGAGTCGCCGCGATGATTTGCCAGGCCAGCCAGAGCAAGGGCAAAATTAAAATCCACGGCGGCACGGGCCGTTTCCATTTGCCGATTTTAATTCCCATTAGAAACAGAACGACCAAAAAAAACCGACTCCAATAAACCGGCCACGATTGAAAAAACATTTCGTAAATATCTTTGGGCGCGGCAATCTGGCTTTCTAAAATAATGGGATTGCCGAACTTCAAAAGCGCGAGCGCCAGGAAAATTCCAACGAGCGTCGCAAAAATATTTTCCTCCAGAGAATTATTTGGAGTCGGCGAAATTTTTGCCATGGCGTCGCCGAATATTGATGAAAGTTGAAAAGACGAAAAGAATAATACTAATGCCCAATTGGCCCCCTAATAAGGTTGGGGCAGGTGCTCGGGTGGCTAACAAACGAGGTGTCCGCTCCATATTGATAAGAAAAATTGAGAAGTTCCCCAAATTTTTCAACGGAGAAATTGACGAGATTCTTTCACGTTAGATCTTTTCCCAAATGCGCGACCCAAAGGCTTCATTGTTTCAGTAATCAACTACTTCCACTACGAGATCGGGGCGGTGTCGCAATTACTTCGGCATTTGCAACTTCACCTTGTCCGCCACTTGCGCCACGTCTTTATCGCCGCGACCGGAGAGGTTAATGATAATGAGTTGTTCTTTGGACATTTTTGGCGCGCGTTCGATGCAAGCAGCGACGGCGTGAGCAGATTCCAGCGCTGGAATAATTCCTTCCAATCGCGCTAATTTGGTAAACGCTCTGAGTGCCTGGTCGTCGGTCGCGTAGGAATATTCGACACGATTTTTATCTCGCAACCAGGCATGTTCGGGACCGACCGCAGCGTAATCGAGTCCAGCAGAAACACTATGCGTCAATTGAATTTGACCATTCTCATCCTGCAAAATGTACGAGCGGGTGCCTTGCAATACGCCGAGCGAGCCGCCTTGAAAACGCGCGGCGTGTTTTTCTGGGAAAATTCCTTCGCCACCCGCTTCGACGCCGAGCATTTTCACAGAATCATCTTGGAGAAACGGATAAAAAAGTCCGATTGCATTAGAGCCGCCGCCGACGCACGCAATGAGTAAATCGGGCAAACGTTTT
Source organism: Verrucomicrobiota bacterium (assembly GCA_030947315.1). Taxonomy (GTDB): domain Bacteria; phylum Verrucomicrobiota; class Verrucomicrobiia; order Limisphaerales; family CANJXF01; genus JALYXC01. Next base: position 2,251 of record JALYXC010000189.1, read on the forward strand.
TCCTGTTCGAGAATTTGCCGACGCGCTTCATCGCCGATAATGCGTTGAAAATTTCGCACCATCACCGGATACGGATGCGCGCCGTAGGCTGTGCCGAGAATGTAGTGAGTGCTGCGAACATTCGTGACCCAATCGCGCATCGCTTCGTTGACCGCTTCCTTCAACGTTTTTTGACCAGCGCTGACCGGCACGACTTCCGCCCCGAGCAAATTCATCCGATAAACATTCAGCGCCTGTCGTTCGCAATCGACTTCGCCCATATAAATAATGCATTTCAAACCGAACATGGCGGAGACCGTCGCCGTGGCCACTCCATGTTGGCCCGCGCCCGTTTCGGCAATGATGCGCGTTTTTCCCATGCGCCGCGCCAGCAGAATTTGCCCCATGGCATTGTTGATTTTGTGCGCGCCGGTGTGAAGCAAATCTTCGCGCTTAAGAAAAATTTTCGCGCCGTCCAGTTCTTTGGTTAGCCGTTCCGCAAAATAAAGAGGGGTGGGCCGGCCGCAAAACTCGCGCAGATAATAGCTCAATTCTTTTTGAAATTCCGGGTCGCGTTGGGCGCGAAAATATTCTTCCTCCAATTCCTGCAGTGGATGCATCAAAGTTTCGGGCACGTACCGACCGCCGTACTGGCCGAAGTGACCTTGAGCATCAGGAAGATTTGGGG
>JALYXC010000088.1 GCA_030947315.1 Verrucomicrobiota bacterium
CCCTCTTTTTTGAGATGGAACCATTGATAAATTGCCTGCGCCGTCCCGCCCAATAAAACACCGATGGCCACTCCAAAAATTTGTTCCATCTGCGAACGGCCCAAAAAAATCGAAAGAAAAACCGAGCTGATCATGACCAGATTCAGAAGGCTGGTGCCCATGGCCGGAATGAAAAAATAACCGCGCGCATTTAACATTCCGATAAAAATGGCGGCCAGACAAACCAGAAGCAAATAGGGAAACATGATGCGCAGGAGTTGCAACATCAGCCAGGTCTGATCATTTAGAATTCCGCTCCGATCATGCTGTTGTAAAAACAAATCGCCCGCAAAAACCAAACTGATTCCCAGGACCACCAGTGCGATGAGCGCCGAGGCTGCCACGGTTAAACCAGAGATAACTGCGTTGGCCGCTTTCCACATTTCGTTTTCGCCGGCGGTTTTTTCTTTCGCTTTAAAAATGGGAATGAAAGCAGCGGACAACGCGCCTTCGCCCAACAGCCGGCGAAATAAATTGGGAATTAGAAATGCGAGTTTAAAGGCTGCCGCCACCAATCCATCCCCCATGAAGGCTGCATACACGGCTTCGCGCACGAATCCGAGCACACGGCTGAACACCACCGCAGCGGCCATCGCGCCGGAAGATTTCAACATTTGCGACATTGGGCGCAGACTCTAGAGTTCAAAGTTCAAAGTCCAAAGTCCAAAGTTGAAGAAATTGACCATGACAAAGTCGGAGCGGCCCCGAGAAAAAATAATTGCTTTGGTGGCTATTTTTTAAACACCCGATTTCGGTAATGCAGAATTTTAAATTCCGAACGTTCTAAAATTTCTTCCACCAATTCAAATTGATCTTCAAAACTCGGAAAAAAAACATCGCCTTCCACGACTCGCTTCACTCGCGTGAGATACAAATCGGAACAAAACGGCAAGGCTTGCTCGTAAACTTGCGCGCCGCCGCAAATATAAATATCGCGGCGCTCATTGTCTGATTCGATTTGGCCCAAATCAGAAATGGTGTGGGCGCCGGGAAATTGAAAATGAGTGCGGGTCAAAATAAACGTCGTCCGGTTCGGCAGCAATTGGCCGATGGATTCAAATGTCTTGCGCCCCATCACGATAATTTGGCCGGTCGTCATTTTTTTGAACCATTTAAAATCGTCGGGCAAGTACCACGGGATTTTTCCTTTATGGCCAATGACCCTGTTGTCGCTCATGGCGGCAATCGCTTTGAACCTGAATTTTGAATTATGAATCACTCACTTAAATCTTCGACGAACCAATTTTTTTCAGAAAATTAACGCCGATGAGCCAGGAGCAAAATAATTCGCACTCCAATGATCACCGCAATGCCGAGCAAAAAGGCTCCGGAAATATGAGACATGCGCAATAAAGTTTTTGTGGAAAACTGTTTGTGCCGAAGTGAAATCGTGTAACTCAATAAAAAAAACCAGAGCGTCGCGCCCATCCCGACGCCCGTGATACAAGCCGCTTTACTCACCCAGGTTTCATCCACCCAATCGTGCGCCACCAGCGTCGCGGCGATGACGATCCATAAAAGGAGCACTCCAGGATTGCCCAGCACGCGCACAAAACCAATCATGAAAGCCGAATGCGGATGCAGTTTTTCTTCAATGGCATTGGCACTTTTGGAAGTCTCGACAACGGAAGGCGCCAGGAGGTATTTAAATCCGAGAAACAACATGAGAATGAAACTAATCAGTTCCATGGCGGCTTTAATCGTGCCGGCGGTGAGAAGGCTGGCGAATCCGGCAAAACTGAGCGAGCAGTAAATAACTTCCATGGTGACCGCGCCCAAACCGATCATGAGCGCTCCGATAAATCCGCGGCGAACACCTTCGTTGATAATGGTGATATTGATCGGTCCCACTGGAATTGAAATGAGAAAGCCGAAAAAAAAACCGGCAAACCAGGCCAAAAATAAATCTTTTATCACAAAGCGGCCCCCTCCTCATCTTCTTCGTCTTCAAGTTCCTGACGCAATTTTCGGGAAATGCGCGGGCGAATAAATCCGTAAATTAAATAAAGCGTAAAAATTAAAGGAAGAATGAGCGGAATGAGAATTTTGCGCAAAATGACCAGGCAGCCAATAAATAAAATCGAGATCACAGTTTTCGTAAAAGTCCGGCGCGCTTTTAAATCCAATGTTTTAAAAGTCGGATATTTCACTTCGCTCACCATCATAATGGAAAGAAAAACCAAAATGACCGGAAGCAAATAACGCCAGTTGCCCGTCACGAAATTTTTGTCTTCCCACCACATTAAAAATAAGGTGAGCGAGGCGACCAAACCAGCCGCAGCCGGAATCGGAAATCCCGTAAATTCTTTTCCGCCGCCGGAACCGGCCATCGCGGCCAGGCAATTAAATCGCGCCAGACGCAGCGCGCCGCAAATTAAATAAAGAGACGCAATGAGCCAGCCGATTTCCTGGTAATGAATAAAAACGTCTTTGAGCACAACCCGATGCACTAAAAACGCGGGCGCCGCTCCAAAGGAAATGATATCGGCCAGAGAATCGAACTCCCGCCCGAAAGCGCTTTCCACTCCGCCCATGCGCGCGACGCGGCCATCAAGCAAGTCAAAAATGCAGGCGAGCAAAATAAATCCGATGGCGTAACGAATATCGTGAAAACTGCCTTGCGAAATATCGGCCTCGACAATTTTGGTCAAGGCTACAAACCCGCAAAAAAGGTTTCCGGCCGTCATCAGATTCGGCAAGAGATAAATCTTTAATTTGTTGACGTTATTTTCCTGCTCTTCAGTTTCCATATTTTTTCCCGCCACCAAACTGGGCGGGGGAGTTTAAAACGCAACGGCAGAAGTTCAACCCTCAAAGACGGTTAATGGCCGAGCGCAGTTTTCGTTCAATAAATCTTTGATAGTCCGCATTAATAATTTTAGTTCCGTCGGAGGCCGTGACGTAAAAGCTGTCAATGGCCGCTCCTTTTTCCGTCAGGATCTTTGCCACGGAAACATTTAGCGCCACTTCATGCAACCCCTGCGAAATCGCGTAGAGCAAACCGAGACGATCTTCCGTTTCAATGTCCAGCACGGTTTGGGTTTCGGACGTTTCGTTATCAAAATAAATCACGGTCGGCATCCGTTGGCCCTCGAGCGATTTGTAAATGGAAGCGCCGATTTTTTGTTGGGCAATGAGCGCGGGCAAATCCACTTCTTCCCCCGTGAGAATTTTATTCAATAAATCTTCAAACGATTCGCGCTCTTCGCGTTTGGCCAACAAATCGGTTTGAGCATCCCTTACAAAAAATGTGTCAAGCACAATGCCGTCGCGGCGCGTGATAATTTCCGCGCTGAGAATATTGAGCCCGGCCGCCGTGAGCGAGCCGGTGATTTTACTAAATAGCCCCGCGCGATCCCAGGTGCAAATCGTGACCGTCGTATATCCGCGGTCCGGTTCGTTGCGCCAAACAATGACCGGAACCAACGCTTCATCGTTCTCGCTTACCTGCAAATTCATGAAACGATGGATGAGCGCGAGATCAGAAATAATTTCGTGCGCGCCGCTAATTTGAAAATAGCGCGCCGGCAAATGATCAAAATGGGCGCGCATTTCCTCCTGACTGAAAGTGTGGGGCATCTGGCGGCGCACTTCTTCGGCCAGCAATTCCCGCTGTTTTTCTTCCACGCGAGTAGAATCATCCCCCAGAAGTTGAGCGCGCGTTTTATGAAAGAGCATCCAGAGCAGCGAATCTTTAAATCCGTTCCAGAGTTGATCGCTCGTTCCCATGGAATCGGCAAAAGTATGGAGGGTGAGCATTTCCAGATTTTCCACCGATTGAATTTGCCCGGCGAAATTTCGAATCACGGCTGGGTCTTCCAGATCGCGGCGTTGCGAAACCTGAGCCATGGTCAAATGATGTTCAATCAAAAGGCTTAACTGATGAGTGGTGGCGCCATCCAAGCCAAGCCGGCGCGCCACTTTGAGGGCGAGTTGGCTGCCAATTTGTTCATGTTTGCCGGTGCGAAAAGCTTTGCCGGAATCATGCAGCAACAAAGCCAGGTAAAGAACAAAAGGCCGCTCAACTTTGTGAAAAATTTCGGTGTAGGTCTTGAAGGGCGGCAATGGGGCATCCCAAATCTGATCAAGTTTTTCCAGGCAAATCAGAGTGTGTTCATCAGCGGTGTATTGATGATAAAACTCGTGTTGCACCAGACATGTGAGACGTCCGAATTCAGGAATAAATTTGCCGAGCAATCCAACTTCATGCATGGCGCGGAGAATCGGCGCGACATTGCCGCGTTGATTTAGAATTTCCAAAAAAGTTTCGCGCACCGGTGCATCGGTCAGGAAAGTCTTGTTCACGAGCGGCAATTGTTGGCGAATAAGTTGGGTTAAATCAGGCGGCAATTTCAGGCCGCGTTGCTGTGCGTAAAGAAAAACCCGCATTAACCGCTTCGGCCGATCGCGAAAAATAAATTTGGTGGTCGGATGAATTTCACCCGCGATAATTTTAAAACCATCCACAGTTTGCGCCCGATTTTTTTCAAGACGGCTGCGGAGCATTTTTCGAAAATCAGGAATCAATTTGGATGTTGGCAGGAGCGCTAATCGTTGTTCCACCGTCCGCGTAATTAAATCAATATTGCGCGCATGACTGTAAAAATCGCCCATGAATTTTTCCAATCGCGCGCTGGGCGAGCGGTCTGTATAACCCAGATTGTGCGCGACGGACGGCTGCACACTTTTGCTTAAAATATCCAGAGCCCGATTAACGTGATAATGCAATTCGTTGCGAACGCGCAGCAAAAAATCATAGGCCGCTTCGAGTTGTTTGTGTTCCGCCGCGCTGATCATTTCCTTCTCCTGCAATTCGCCCAGAGAGCGCGTTCGATATTTGAAAAAAGTCATCCAAATCAAATTTTGATAATCACGCAAACCGCCACAACCGTTTTTGATATTCGGTTCCTGTCGGCAGGCGGAATTACCGAATTTCTCGCGACGGGCCGCTTGATCCCGCACCCGTGCCGCAATGTATTCCTCTTCGCGGCCCGAAACGCATTTGGCCAGAACCGTTTTCTGCAATTTTTGAAAGAGCGTTTCATCGCCGGAAATCAGCCGCGCTTCGATCAATGAAGTTTTTGACTGCATGTCGCTGTTCGCCACTTTTACGCAATCATCAATGCTCCGCACTGAATGGCCGACCTTTAGACCCACATCCCACAGCGTGTAAAGCAGCCCATCTGTCAGCGCGCCTAAACTGGGAATCGGTTTTCCGCGGGACACCATATCGCCCTCGTGCAAAAACATAATGTCAATGTCGCTGTAGGGATTAAGTTCGGCCCGGCCATATCCGCCAATGGCCACCAGCGCGAAAGGCGGAATTTTTGTGGTGGCAAGTTCCCGTGAACTATTTTTTACGCCCTCCAAAATGGAGCGCAGGAGAACATCAAGAATCGCGGCGCGCGCCCGGCAAATTTCCCGCCCGCCGGTCTGAGCGCGATGCAAAATTTTCAAACGGTGTGTTTCGACTTTCAAAAAATTTTTGTAGCGGAATAATTCCTGAGCCGGTTGCCGATTTTCCGGCAGAGTGAGGCGCGTCGCGGCGCTGGCTTCAATTTTCTCGAGCAAAGTCGGCATCTGAAAAAAATTAAACGGAATGATTACATTTTCCAATTTCAATTTCCAGCGCCCACCCTGCACCGCAACCTTGTCCACGCAGCGGTTTTAATTACCATGCCGAAAGATGCCTAGTCCGCTTGATCCTGATGCTGCGTTAATGCTGCGCGTAAAACGCGGCGACCTGCGCGCTTTTGAGGAATTGGTGGACAAATATAAACAACCGGTTCTCAACGTGATTTATCGCACCTTGCGCGACGCGACCGAAGCCGAAGACCTCGCCCAAAATGTTTTTGTCCAGGTTTTCAAATCAGCGGCCCGTTATGAAGCGACCGCTAAATTTTCCACCTGGATTTTTACCATCGTCCGAAATTTGTGTCTGAACGAAATCCGGCGCCGCTCGCGGCATCCAGCCGATTCTTTGGATGCCAGCGTGGAGAATGATGATCAACCCGTCCGCCAATACCAGGATTTCAAAACTTTCTCACCACCGGAAAATTTATTGCAAGGCGAACTGGAAGAAAAAATTCAAGATGCTCTGGAGGCGCTGCCGGAAAATCAACGCACCGCTCTTTTGCTTTGTCGCCAGGAAGATCTTTCCTACGAAGAAATTGCCAGAGTGATGGGAGCTTCGCTTTCGGCGACCAAATCGCTTATTCACCGTGGACGCGAAACTTTGAAAGAAAAATTAAAGCCCTATCTACAAACGGGGGAATGGCGACAAATGGAATAAAAAACTACAGACTGGGCTGCTTCATAAAGTCCATTTTCCCGCCAAAAATTTGGTGCCCGCGACAGGACTCGAACCTGTACGATGTTACTCACTAGAACCTGAATCTAGCGCGTCTGCCAATTCCGCCACGCGGGCCTATTATGAAAAAATCTTTCGCCAAACCGTCCGCACACTATCAAAAGATTTTGGCCGAACACAAGCGCACAATACTTTTTCGCCGTCATCTGAATTCCGTTCCATTCTGTTAATTCTGTCAGAAGAGATGAAACAACTCCTCGAAAAAATTCCTGCACATTCCACATTGCATTTCAGCCGTGCGCTTCTGAATAAAATAATTGCATCTCTTCTAACCTAAAGATCCGTTCGATACTTCCCGGCGCATTGAAGGCAGGTTAATTCGCCAGCGCCCACAATAAAATCGCCGAAGCAGTTCCATCCATGGTCGGTTCATTGGTGGAATAATCTTTGATGTCGTCATGATAAACGGCGCGATCATCCTGGAAGGGCGCGAGCGGATCAGGTTCAGAAATGCCCACGCCTTTCAAACTTTTAAAAATGCGTTCATAGACTGGGCCGTCCACCAGCCCGCCACGGACGCTGCGATGTAAAATTTTATTCGCCATCAGATGCACATCTTTCGGATAAACACGGCCGATTTCAGTGAACATCGAGGTTCCCCACGGATTGCGTCCCAACAACCAGTCACGTTGCTTGGCGGCAAATTCATGGTAACGCGCGTCGCCAGTCATTTGTTCGTAAAGCAAACACTGCGTGGCCAGCGCGACAATTAAATTATTCGAGCACCAGATAAATGGCACTCCGATGCGATACGGATTTTTTTCCCCCTGGCGAAGGCAACGCTCAATGCCTTCGCGATAATAACCAGCGAGTTGGTTTTGAAATTTTTTATCCGCCAAATCATAAAGTCGGAAATGACCGAGATTCAAAAATGGATAATATTGGTAATGGCCCGTCTGTTCCCGCC
>JALYXC010000089.1 GCA_030947315.1 Verrucomicrobiota bacterium
TCACATGGTGCAGCTTGATTCCATTGAAAGCACCAATCCGTGGAATCCGTGGCTCGGTTTGTGGATTGCAGTGACGCGTCAGACTGAACGCGGCGGCGTGGATAAACCGGAGGAGCGCCTCACGCGCGAGCAGGCCATTCGTTTTTACACCATCAATAATTGCTATTTAAATTTTGAAGAAAGAATAAAAGGCTCATTGGAACCGGGTAAATATGCCGACTTGATTCTCATTGATCGCGATATTTTGAAATGTCCCGTTGATCAAATTCGCGATACAAAAGTATTGATGACCATGGTCGGCGGCAAAATTGTTTGGAAAAAACCTGCGAATGAAAATAAATAAATACGAATTTATCTCGCGCGAAAAATGCGCAGAGAGCAAAGAAGGAAAAAATTCTTTCGCACTTTCGCAGCCGTCGCGCGACTCAAAATTTCTTCATCTGTTTTTATCCGTGTTGATCTGTGGCTTGATTTCTCTTCCAGCAGTTCGGGCCGATGAAGAAATTGTTCACATGCTCGTGCCGGGTTTTACCGTTCGCGAATTGCCGATAAAAATTTCCAACATTAATAATCTCCGCTTTGCGCCGGATGGCCGCTTGACGGCGCTTGGATACGATGGGCGGATTCATCTGTTGCGCGATTCCGATAATGACGGCCTCGAAGATCAAGACGAACTTTTTTGGGATCAACCAACCATCACCGTGCCTGTCGGCATGTGCTGGTCGCCGGAAGGACTTTACGTTTCGTCGCACGGAAAAGTTTCACTTCTTCGCGACACCGACGGTGATGGAAAAGCCGATGTCGAAGAAATTATTGCCAGCGGCTGGCCGCCCACCGATGTCGGTTCCGGCGGCGTGGACGCAACCGCCGTCACGCGCGACGCGGATGGGAATATTTATTTCGGTTTGCTCGTGGCCGATTATTCCAACGGCTATAGAATCAAAGAAGGTGTTTCGCATTACGATATCAACAGTCCGCGCGGCACCATTCAAAAGTGGAATGTAAAAACAAAAAAGTTGGAAACCATTGCCACCGGCATTCGCGTTCCTTTCGCGCTGGCCTTTAATAAAGCAGGCGATTTATTTAACACCGACCAGGAAGGCGAAACCTGGATGCCCAATGGAAATCCGCTGGACGAATTAAATTATATTATTCCCGGAAAAAATTACGGCTTCCCGCCTCGTCACGAAAAATGGCTGCCGAATTTAATCAGCGAACCGCCGGTCGTGGCGTTTGGCCCACAACATCAATCAAGCTGCGGTTTGGTTTTTAACGAACCCGAATCCAAACACAAATTTAATCCCGGCCGAAAACTCTTTGGCCCGAAATTTTGGGAAGGCAACGCATTTGTGGCCGGCGAATCGCGCGGAAAAATCTGGCGCGTCCAGCTCGTCAAAACTCCCACTGGCTACGCCGGCCAGGAATTTCTAATCGCGCGGCTTTCCATGCTCACGATGGACGTGGCCATTTCCCCGAAAGGCGATTTGTATGTTTGCTGTCACAGCGGCACGCCAGATTGGGGAACCGGCCCGCGGGGCGAAGGAAAAATTTTCAAAATTTCCTACACCGATACGAATGCGCCGCAACCCGTGGTCGCATCGGCCGCGTCGCAAACCGAAGCGCGCATCGCTTTCGACAAACCGATTGATGCGTCCATCACAAATTTCGTGGACGCCATGAACATTGAATTTGGCGAATTTGTTTCCGCCGCCGATCGCTACGAAGTTTTGAAGCCGCCTTACAAAGCCGTAAAAATGCAGGAACAAACGCCTCGAGGAAAATTGAAAATATTTTCCGCGAAGCTGGAAAAAAATCAAAAAGTGCTCGTTCTTTCCACCGCTCCTCATCCGCTTGCCGTCAAATACGCAATTACCCTTCCAGGCATAAAAGCGCAGGGCGCGCGCGGGCCAGGATCCATTGTGGATGTCGAGTATGATTTTAACGGACCTTCTCCCAAACCACACACAACTTTACCGACCGAAAATCCAGAACTCATCGGCGGTGATTTCGAGCGCGGCAAGAATTTATTTTTTAACGAGCAATTAAAGTGCGCGGCTTGCCATCGGATTCGCGGCCAGGGAAAAATCATCGCGCCCGATTTGAGCAATTTGGTTTCGCGCGATGCGGCCTCGGTTTTGCGCGACATCAAAGAACCGAGCGCCTCCATTCATCCCGATTATGTTGCATTCACTATTTCGCTCAACGATGGCGAAGAGCTGAGCGGATTCGTCCGCGCGCAAAAAGAAGGTTCGCTCACGGTGCTCGGGGTGGACGGAAAAGAAACTGTTGTGGCGCGAAAAAATTTAAAGGAACTGCGTGCAAATTCTGTGTCCCTCATGCCGAGCGGTTTGCTTGACAATTTGAAAGAGGAACAAGTGCGCGATTTGCTGACGTTTCTGTTGAATGAACCGCCCAAACGCACGCGCCAGGAGGTGGAAAAAATTTTAGGTGAAACAAACAAATCCGAGATTGATTCCAAATCTGCGCTGCAAATTGTTCTCGTGGCCGGCAAACAAGATCACGGCGCGGGCCAACATGATTATCCGGCCTGGCAAAAAAAATGGAGCGAATTTCTCGCGCGCGATAAAAATATTTTAGTTACCAACGCTTGGGAATGGCCGACCAAAGAACAATTTCAAAAAGCTCAGGTCCTCGTTTTTTATTTCTGGAATCATGATTGGAGCCAGGAACGATATCAGCAACTGGATGAATTTCTCGCGCGGGGCGGTGGCGCCGTTTTTCTTCATTCCGCGACCATTGCCGATAAAGAATCGGAGCAACTCGCTCAACGAATTGGTCTGGCTTCGC
>JALYXC010000249.1 GCA_030947315.1 Verrucomicrobiota bacterium
GCGCCTTACGAAATTCGTTGGATTGTCATCAGTCCTTGATGGTCCGCGACGGCTGCGAAATTTTCCTTTGGTGGTCACATTTTCGCGTGCGCGCAGCCGAGGCTGATGGTTGCAAAATTATCTGGCGTCGGCATACTAGCTCATCATGAGAGTTTTAATTAGTGCGGATATCCGATGGCTCATCGCCCGTCGCCCAACGCCTTTTATCTAATGTTCTTTCTTCAACTCCGCAACGAGCTGTGGAAACTTTTTGGCAAGAAGCGGACTTACATTGGTTTCGGCATGTTTTTGCTGGCGCAGATTGTCATCACGTTAGTTTTTCGATTTTCTCACGCGCGCCACAGCATGGTTCGACAACTTGAAGGCAATGGTTATCTGGCCGAACAATTTATTTCCAGTCTTACCATTGCCACCATTATGCTTTTTCCTATCGCCTATATTTTATTGCCGCTTTATGTGTCGCTGATCGGCGGAGATTTGGTGGCTAAAGAAGCGGAAGATGGAACCTTGCGCATGATTCTGGCGCGGCCGATTTCGCGATTGCGGCTGTTGCTTCTCAAATGGATTGCGGGGGTTATTTTTTCGATTCTGCTGGTTTTTTCTCTGGGTATTTTTGGAATTGTTTTTGCCACGCCATTTTTTCATTGGGGCGGATTATTTGCGTTTATTCCGGGAGAACTGTTCAGTGTGTTTGATGCCGCAACCGGCTTGCAACATTACATCGCCGCCCATTTTGCCTTGGTAGCCAAGGCCGTGACGATTATGGGATTAGCTTTTATGTTTTCCTGTTTCAATATCAAACCAGCGGCGGCCACTATTCTTTCGCTTTCGTTTGTCTTTGTTAATTTTATTTTAATGCAGATTCCTTTTTTTAAAGAATATCAGCATTGGTTTTTCACGTATCATTTGAACTTGTGGCAAAATATGTTCGCGCAACCGATTCCCTGGTGGCGTGTGGGCGAATCGTTCAGTATTTTACTCGGGTTTAATCTGACTTTTCTAATTATTGGCTGCGCTGCTTTTCAGATACGCGACATCAAATCTTAAAATTCGCCATCTTAGCCGAAAAATTATTGGGAAATATTTCCTGAGTATTCCTGTTTTATCTTAACTGCCCTCTTCAATATTCGCTTCGTTCATTTATTCAGAAATTTTAAGACGGCTTCGGTGCGGGAATGCACATGGAGTTTTTCGTAAATATTCCGGATGTGAGTGCCGACCGTTCGAACACTGACAGAGAGTTTATCGGCAATTTCTTTGTCCCGATAACCCTGCGCAATGAGGTCTAAAATTTCCTGTTCGCGCGAGGTTAAATTTTCAGATTCTTTGGACGGTTTTCGTTGCTGAAAATATTGCACGACACGACGGGCAATGGTGTTGGTCATGGGAGCGCCACCGCGTTGCACATCGGCCACGGCGGCTAATAGTTCGGCGGGAGCGGTTTGTTTAATGAGATAGCCGCTGGCTCCAGCTTGCAGAGATTTGAAAATCCGTTCGTTGTCCACGTAAACCGTCAGCATGATGATTTGCAAGGAGGGTCGCAGTAGCTTGAGTTGGGCCACACATTCAATGCCGGACATTTGAGGTAGATTGATATCCATCAGAACGACGTCGGGCCAATCGAGTGGAAGTTTTTTGAGCGCGGCTTCCGCGGTAGAATAAGTAGCTACACATTGCAACCCGCTCGAACCATTGATCAATATGGCGAGGCTTTCGCGAAGCCCGCTATCGTCTTCTACTATTGCAACCTTGGTAGTCATATAGAGAGATGCTCGCAAATGCTGTCAAGCGGAGATGCCAGGTATGGGTGTTTCTATTTTAATGATAGTTCCTCGGCCCGCTTCACTAACCAGGTTAAATTGACCGCCAATTTTTTGAATCCGGTTTTTCATATTTAACAAACCGCTGCCGAAAGCAGAGCCGGCTACACTGGGTAAGCCGCGACCATTATCTTCAATGGTGATGTTCAAGCTACCATTCTCGGCTCGCAGACGAAACCAAACCTCGGAAGCTTCCGCATGTTTAACGATATTGTTCAAAGCTTCTTTGACTACAAGAAAAATATTGTGGCGCGCTTCGGAAGACATCGGCCAGGAAGGTAGAGAAGGTGGAACATCCAGGCGATAACGTATTGAACTAGGAGCGAAGAACATCTCGAAGTATTCATAAAGATAAAGAGCCAGGTTGTCGAGCGAATCATTCTGAGGATTAATCGCCCAGACTATCGCATCCAAATTCCGCACTAAATCCCGGGTAACATGAGAAACCCTGGCGACTTGAATCTTAACATCAGATTCGCCGCTTTTCGTTTTTAGGGCAAAGTCATTAAGCATGAGGATTTGCGTTAAACGCGCGCCGAGGTCGTCGTGCATATCCTGAGCGATACGAGCGCGTTCTTTTTCGACCGCGTGTTGTTGTTCGAGATGTTCGAGTCTTCGCTGCATTTTAATTTTAGTAAAATAACGAGCGTTGCCGCCCACAAAACCGATAAACGCGATTCCACACAAACCATAAAACCACCATGTCTGCCAAAAGTGCGGCAACAAAACCATTTTCAAGGCGGCTCCCTTTTCATTCCAGATACCGTCATTGTTACAGGCCGTCACTTCAAAACGATAAGTGCCGGGAGAAAGGTTATTATAGTAAGCAACACGCCGGGGACCGGCATCGACCCAATCCGAATCAACGCCTTGGAGTTTATACTTGAACTGATTTTTTTCAGGCGCCTGAAAACTCAGAGCAGCAAAGTGGAATTCCAGTTCGCGGCGACCAGCCGGAATGGTTCGGGTAAAAGATTCTGCCGAAGAATAGGTGGGCGAAGTTACTTTGGCCATGTCGGACGCAACGACAAGCTGCCGGTCCACAATGATTTCTTCGAGAACAATCGGCGGCGGATTAGTGTTGATTTTAAGGTTTGAATCGCAGGAGATAACGCCTTTGTTCGTGGCAAACCAAAGTCGGCCATCGCGTCCGCGACAGGCGGACGGCTGGGCCAAGCCGTT
>JALYXC010000278.1 GCA_030947315.1 Verrucomicrobiota bacterium
CAATAAAGTCGCGGGACCTTTAGCTAGCGACAAAGAATCTTGGATTGGCGCGAGCGACGCTAAACGTGATACCACCACCACCAATATTGAGAATGGAATGTTGTTTCAATATAATCGTTCTGTTAAAATTTATAAATGTCCTTCGGACCGATCCTTGACTATTCCCACTCTACTCGCTCCGAAGGGCGCCCCGCGCACTCGTAGCTGTTCCATTGACTGGGCGCTGGCAGGAAATGGTTATCCTACAGTTAAATATAGTCAAATTCGAAATCCGGCTCCTGCGGGGAAAGTAGTTTTCGTTGATGAACAGGAAGACAGCATTGATAACGGCGGGTTCGGCATTACTCCGGCAGGGGCAGGCTGGACCTGGTTCAATCTGCCTGCCAGCCGTCACAATAAAGCCTGCGCATTTTCTTTTGCCGATGGCCACGCCGAAATTTGGAAATGGAAAGGCACCAGCGTTCTCAAATTCATTTCTTATGGCCAAGGCGCTCCCGCCAATGACCCAGATCTGATCCGGCTACAAGCGGCGACATTCTAATTTTCTTGGAAGAATATCCGTGCTGGAAAATCGGAACAAAGTAGAGCAGGCATCCCGTCTGGCCAAGTATAAGCGAGGTGGTCTAATCGCGCTGGAGCGCCTTCCGGGCAGGCGGGGCGCCAGCCCTACTTTGAAAATGCGCCGCTTCTTCTGTCGTATGTCTTTAATAAATGGTATAACTGGTTATAGAGCGCGAATGTTTGTCAGAAGGATTTTTTTGAACTAAACCTGCATGAAACTTCTTAAAAGAATTTTTATTTTTTTCTGTTTTTGCGGGCTTGCTCAAGAAGGGAACGAAACAAAAATAACCCGTCTGGATCGAACGAATCTTTTGCTTTATCACGCCGCCAATGGAGAAATCAAACAAGGCAAAACCGTGGCCGATTGGCAAAAACGGCGCGGGGAAATTCTGAAAGGAATGCAGGAAGTCATGGGACCGCTTCCGGGAAAAGAAAAACGTTGTCCGCTTGATTTGAAAATTGAAGAAGAATTAGATTGCGGTTCGCACCTGCGTCAAAAAATCAGTTATGCTTCCGAACCGAATGGTCGCGTGCCGGCTTATTTATTGATTCCTAAAAAAGCGGTGACGCAAAAAATAAAATGTCCCGCGGTTCTTTGTTTGCATCCGACTGATATGCAACTTGGCTACAAAACAATCGTAGGTCTCGGTAGAAAAGAATATCCCGCTTACGCGCGAGAATTGGCCGAACGCGGCTACGTTGCTCTCGTTCCTTCCTATCCGTTGATGGCCGAGTATCAACCCGGTTTAAAATCACTCGGTTACAAGAGCGGAACCATGAAAGCGATTTGGGATAATATTCGCGGGCTGGATTTGCTGGAATCACTTCCTTATGTAAAACGAAATAGTTTTGGAGCGATCGGCCATTCTTTGGGCGGCCATAATTCCATTTACACCGCTGTGTTTGATGAGCGCCTCAAAGTGATCATATCTAGTTGCGGATTTGATTCTTATCTCGATTACATGAATGGAAAAATTAAAGGTTGGACCAGCGAGCGTTACATGCCGAAACTTTTAAATTATCCGCTGACAGAAATTCCTTTCGATTTTCACGAATTGATCGGCGCGCTGGCGCCGCGAGTCTGTTTCATCAATGCCCCCTTGCGAGACAACAATTTTAAATGGCAAAGCGTGGATGCCATTGTGACGGCGGCAAAACCGATTTACAAATTATACGGCGCGGAAAAAAATCTGCGCGTGGAACATCCCGATGGCGCTCATGATTTTCCTGTTGAGATGCGAAATCTCGCTTACGAAATCCTGGATAAAAATTTGAAATAAATTGAGCCACAGATTGACACTGATAAAACACAGATTAAAAAAATCTATGAGAATCCGTATTTCATCTGTTGCTTAAATAATTATTTTGGATCCGGACTGATGCTTTTCAACCAATGAGCCGTGGGTTGTTTTTGATATGACTGAAATCCAGTCTTTCCAAAAACTTCTTCGATGGAACGTTCTGTTTCACTGCGAATTCCCTGCAACGCCTGGGTTCGTTGTTCCTCAGAAAGTGATTTGTCCGCCCGAACTGATTTGGCTTGGTCTTCCGCCGCGTTTTTCATGTCAAAAACCTTGATGGCCGTGTCTTTGGGCAATCCTTGTTTTTGCGCCACTATGGAC
>JALYXC010000290.1 GCA_030947315.1 Verrucomicrobiota bacterium
TCATCGAAACTTATATTGATTGGTGCACGATTCGTTCGCCGATCAACGGCGTCGTCCTCGAAAAACTAGTCGATCCAAATGAACTGGTTGTGCCGCAAAGTTTCGGAGGCGGGCGTGGGCCGAGCACGGCATTGATCGCGCTGGCTGATCCGAAAGATTTACAAGTGGAAATCGATTTGAACGAAGGCGATCTCAGCAAAGTTTTTCTCAAACAAAGATGCCGCGTCAGTCCGGAAGCGTATCCGGAAAAAATCTACGAGGGCGTTGTCGCGGAAATTGCGCCCGAAGCCACACGCGCGAAAGGAACGTTGCAAGTCAAAGTGCAGATTCAATCGCCGGATAAATTTCTCACACCGGAACTCAGCGCGCGTGTGGATTTTATCGGGAAAAATTCCGCTCCGAATGATTGAAAATCAATGGATTGTCATCAACCATTTCGCCCCCCAGATTCTTAAACCAATATCATGGTTGCCGTTGCGTTGTGAAAAAATGGATTTCGCACCGGTCATGGTCATCGCGTTGATTATTTTCATCGCGGAATTTGGCAGTCGGGAATTAATCCGGATTTATCAGCGGTTGCCGTTTTGATCAAAGGAACAAGGCCGCGAGCGAAAAATAAAAAAGCAGCGTAAAAATATCGGTCAGTGCCAGGGTGATGGGACCCGCAGAAATTTTGGGATCCAGTTTCAGGGCGTGCAATAATGTCGGAACACTTAACCCCATGAGGCAAGCCATACAAATCGCCGGTAAAAGGCTCGCCCCAATGACGATTGCGGCGAGTCCTGTCCCCCGCCAGATCCAGACAATAAACCCGACGAGAGTGCCGCAGCTTGTTCCCAACAAAAGCGCGGTAACGATTTCCCGCCGGAAGGTTCCCAGATACCAACCGAACGTGGGACGGGAGGAACGCAACGCTTGAATGGTCACGGTCATGGATTGGATGCTGACACTTTCGCCCAAGCCGATGACGAGTGTCAGAAAAAAGGTCAGCACGAGACTTTTAGCGAGCGTCAGTTCGTAGGCGCGAGCGAGCAGAGCGCACATTGTGCCGCTCAGAATCGTCGTCAACAGCCAGGGAAAACGAAAACGAAACGCGCGCAGCGGAGAAGCATCCCGCACCTGGGAAACATGAAAACCAATTGCCTCAAAAATTTCATCGGGCTGTTCTTGTTGGGAAATATCCAGAATTTCCTCGGTGAGAAGATTTACATCCACCGTGCCGACCATCTGGCGTTGTTCGTTGACCACCGGGAAGGCGAGAAATTTATGCATCACAAACATTTCGCACGCTTCCAGAACGGTCACGGTGTGGGGAATGGCGACGATTCGGCTGACCATGATTTCGGAAAGAAATTTGGACAATGGTGCGGTCAACAACCGGCGCGTAGGCACCACTCCAACGAGGCGTTTATTTTCGTCAACCACATAAAAATAAATAATTTTTTCGCCCACCCCATTTTCTCGAATAGTATCGAGAGCGTGCTGCACCGATAAATCCTTGGACAACGTCGCAAAATCTTTACGCGCATATGTCGAAACGGGTTCCTGAAAATGTGTGTTCCGTGACGCCATATTTTTTTGACCGTAACAGAAACGAAGGAGTTAAGAAAATGGATCGGGTGCGAAAGGGCCTACATCATTTGTAACAATGTATCCGCCATTTCGCTCGGCGTGACCGCGATTCCAATTCCCGCTTCTTTGAACGCCGCGATTTTCGCTGCGGCCGTTCCTTTTCCGCCGCTGACAATTGCTCCAGCGTGACCCATGCGACGTCCCGGAGGTGCGGTCGCTCCAGCGATAAATCCCGCCACCGGTTTTTTGCAATTCGCTTTGATCCATTCCGCCGCTTCTTCTTCCGCGCTGCCGCCGATTTCGCCAATCATAATTATTCCGTGAGTTTCCGGATCGTCGTTGAACATTTTGATCACGTCCAAATGCGAAGTGCCATTGACTGGATCGCCACCGATGCCGACGCAAGTTGATTGGCCAGCGCCGCGACAGGTCAGTTGCCAGACCGCTTCGTAAGTCAAAGTGCCGCTCCGCGAAACGACGCCGATACTTCCTTTTTTGTGAATGTAGCCGGGCGCAATTCCGATGCGACAACCGCCGTGAGAATCTTTTCCTTCGCCAGGCGTGACGACGCCGGGACAATTTGGTCCGATGAGGCGCGTTTTTTTTCCTTCCATGGCGCGCTTCACTTTCACCATGTCGTTGACAGGAATTCCTTCGGTGATGCAGACGGCCAAACTGAGCCCAGCATCAACACCTTCGAGAATCGCATCAGCGGCAAATGGTGGCGGAACAAAAATCGCGGAGACGGTCGCTCCAGTTTGTTTCATCGCTTCGCCAACCGTGTCGAAAATGGGAACTTTTTTTCCAGCGTGTTCGAAAAATTGTCCACCTTTGCCCGGCGTGACGCCCGCGACAACTTGCGAACCGTAATCGATGGAAAGTTGAGTGTGACGCGCGCCAAAGCTGCCGGTAATACCTTGAACGAGAATTTTAGTTTGTGGTGTGACGAGTATTGCCATGAGAAATCAATTTTGGTTCTGCTGGTTTTGGATTTCTTTCAAATACTTTACAGTGATTTTATCGTGATCACGATTCATCGCCTCTTTCGCGCGAATCAACGCTTGAATGTCAAGAATCCGACATTTGCCGTAAGGCAATTCCACTTCAACGCTCTGCTTAAAAACTTCTTCA
>JALYXC010000312.1 GCA_030947315.1 Verrucomicrobiota bacterium
GGGAAACAGAGTCGATTTTAGGGAAGCACATTGCAGAAGAATTTTATCAAATCTGGAATAAATAATCATGAGCTGCGTTTGTATTTTAACTCCGGTGGTGATTGCCGCGTGGCCGGCCTTTAGCGCGGCCGTCGTCGCGGCGGCCACTTCCCTCGGATACGTCGCGGTTGAAGAAGTTACGTCGCGATCACAATTTGTGGAAACGCCGGTCGTTGCGCCGAAACGAATTAATCTGGAAATCGAGCAGAGCGAACTCGTCACCGGCCAGCTTGCGCGGGACCAGAAAATTTCCGTTACACGAGATGGGGTTCTGGTGACGTTTTCACGAGATGCGCGCGGAAAGGCTTCGCTCTGTGTGGAAGGCCAGGGACAGAGCGAAGCGTCTCTGCGCGCTCTGGGCGAGGAACTCAGTCATCGCGTCGTGCAAAAATATGTTTATCAACGGCTCATGGACGAAATGCAGAAACGCCAGTTCTGTGTCGTGGAAGAAGAAACCACGGCGGACAATTCCATTCGCATGAAAGTACGGCGTTGGGAAAATTAATTTATGCCACAACGCGAATTTAATATCAGCATTGCTCCGGACGGCAGCGTGGAATTGCACGTGCAAGGTTACAAAGGAAAAAGTTGTCTCGAAGCGATGAAGATGTTTCAGGAAATCGTGGGCGAACTAAAATCGCAGCGGCAGACGAGCGAGTTTTATGAGCCTGAAGAAGAAGTTCACTACAACGCCGAGCAACGACATTGAATGAATGACAACCGATCAGAATATTATCCGCCGCGCGCCGGTTGGCGGAGTCCTTTTCGCACCGGTAGCGTTCGATTGGTTGCTTTCTTTCAATACGCATTAAGCCCATTAAAATTTCGATTCGATTTTGGGTGGCGCGCCTTTGCTCTTTCAATTCTTCTCCCCGGATATGCCATTCGTCATTATGGTTTTCAGGCGATTGGAAATCTCATTATCTCCATCTATTTTACTTGCGTGGCAATTTTTTTAGTCTGGCTTGGTTATACTGCCGCGAGTTTTTCTTTCAGTATTATGTTGTCGCTACATGTGAGTAGTATTTGTTTTCTGTTGAGCCATTTAAATCTCGATTCAACACTTCAAGCACGAATCGCTTCTTCTCTCGCAGTTTTAATCGGCGTCTCATTTCTGATTTATTTGCCGGCGCGACATGTTATCGAAAAATTTGCCCAACCGCTTCGCACACACAATCGGGTGATTGTGGTTAATCCAATGGCGTCTCCCAAAAAATTGAAACGCGGCAATTGGGTCGCTTATTCCGTCAGCGGAACACAAAGTTCGTTCAATAATTCTCAGGCGCATGGAACTGTTATTCTTCAAGATGGATTCGGCCTCGGGAAAATCGCAGCCTTGCCTGGTGACAATGTCCGGTTTTTCACAACAAATTTTCTGGTGAACGGCGTCAGCTTTCCGCGCGGCGCACGAATGCCGGCTGATGGCGAACTTGTCGTTCCAGAGAAGCATTGGTTTATCTGGCCGGACCTTGCTATGAATATGCAAGGCGCCGCGGCGGAAATCCAGATCCAGGAAATATTGAGAAACAGATCGCTTGTGGGACAAAGTAATTTTGTCGGAGCACCCTATAAACATTGGTTTTTCCGCAGCCAAACTTTATGAGCCGATTCAGCAGTCTTGAATTCAACGAAAGCAACGAAAGCGATTTTGATTCGCAACAAATTGCGAAGGACGAACCATTTTATTTTCTGGAAGGCCGAACCGCTTTTGAGAATGGAGAATTTGAAAAGGCGCTCCGTTCGTTTTCCAAAGTGCTGGAATTTAATCCGAACAAGGCGGCGGCATGGACTGGTCAAGTCCGCGCGCTCATTGAATTAGCTGAATTTTCCGAAGCAAAATTATGGGCGGATAAAGCGCTTGAAAAATTTCCTAATGAACCGGAATTGCTCGCCGCAAAAGCTGTCGCGCTCGGAAGAATCGGCGATTTAAAAGCGGCGCTCGCTTTTTCAGATGCATCCATCGAAGAACGCGGCGACACACCGTACATCTGGCTGGCGCGCGGGGACGTGTTTTTGGCGCGCGCGGAAAAACGCGCCGAATATTGTTTTCAAAAGGCTGTTTTGCTGGCGCCATCGGACTGGCTGGTGCAATGGCTCGCGTCGCGAATTCATACCGTTTATAAAAAGTTTTCCATCGCTTTGAATTTTGCGCGTGAGGCTTTGAATTTGAATCCAGGAAATTCCGCTGTCTGGGCGCAGGCGGGAAACTGTCAATTAGTTTTGGGATTGAGCGTCCTCGCCAAAAATTCATTTGCCCAGGCGCTGCAGCTTAATCCGCACTGCCGCGAGGCGACGCTCGGATTGGCGAAAATTTCCAGCGCCGGTTTTTTATCCAACTTCTGTAGTCGTTGTCGCCAACTTTTTCGCAACGCATGAGCCCGAAGTTAAATTGTCTGCTCCTGAAAGCGCACAATCTCGGCGCGTCCGATTTGCATTTGATTGCCGGCGTGCCTCCCGCTCTTCGTGTGAATGGAGAAATTATCCTCGCGGATGAAGACGCGCTGACGACTGATGACTTGCATTACATAACGTCGAGTTTGATGAATGACGAGCAAGCCGGAAAATTCAAAAAAGAATGGGAACTTTGTGTTTCCATTTTTCATGAAGTGGCTGGACGGATGCGCGTCACCTTTTATCAACGAAACAGTTCTCCCGAATTAAGCATTCGTTTTTGCGGTGAAAAAATTCGGACGCGAGAAGATCTTGGTTTGCCCGCGCGCCTGGAGGATTTTGCGCGTCGTCCCAACGGATTGGTATTGATTACGGGACCAACTGGAGCTGGGAAAACAACCACGCTTAATTATTTAGTGAACCTGATCAACGAAGAGCGCCGCTGCAAAATCGTGACGATTGAAGATCCGATTGAATTTGTTCATCACAATAAACGCGCGATTGTCGTTCAGCAGGAAGTGCTCACCGATACGCACTCATTCAACCGCGCGCTGATGCATGTCTTGCGGCAGGATCCCGACGTGATTGTCGTCGGCGAAATTCGCGATCATGAAGCGATTTCCACCGCGATTACCGCTGCGGAAACTGGCCATCTTGTTTTGGCCACGCTTCATTCGCCCAACGTTTCTCATGCACTGGAACGGATCGTCGGTGTCTATGAAGGCAATGCCCAACGACAAATTATTCTCCAACTGGCCAACGCGCTTCAGGCCGTTATTGCGCAGGATTTGGTTCCATCAGCGGATCGTTTAAAACGGGTTCTCGCTTATGAAATGCTGGTGGCAACTCCGGCCATTCGTAATTTGATTCGAGAAAATAATTTGCACCAGGTCGAGAATTCCCTCCAGACTGGCGCGAAAGAGGGAATGCAATTGATGGACACAACGCTTTACGATCTTTATTGCAAGTGCCAGATTAGCTACGATACGGCCTTGAGCCGCGCGAAACATCCTGAACGTTTTAAAAACCAGTAGGGAAACGGAGAGAATGGACTCATT
>JALYXC010000321.1 GCA_030947315.1 Verrucomicrobiota bacterium
CGCATTCGCCACGCCAAGTCCGGTGTCGTCATGGGTATGAATTCCGATTTTTAATTTCAGTTTCGCGCGAGCCGCCGCGGTGATGCGCGAAATTTCTCCTGGCAAACAACCGCCATTTGTATCGCAAAGCGCTAGAATATCGGCGCCCGCATTTTCCGCAGCGAGCCAGGTCGCCATCGCGTAATCTGCATCATCTTTAAAACCGTCAAAACCATGTTCGGCATCGTAGATAACAAATTTTCCGTGATGTTTAAGAAATCGAATTGTGTCGGCAATCATCGCCAGATTTTCTTCGGGCGTTGTTCGCAAAACTTCTCTGACATGCAGCAACCACGTTTTTCCATAAAGGGTGATGACCGGTGTTTCTGCTTCCAGCAGCAAACGCACCTGGTCGTCTTTTTCCACGGAAATTCCTTTGCGGCGGGTTGAACCAAATGCCGCAAGCCTCGCGTTTTTAAAATTTTTGCGCTTGGCCTGTAGGAAAAATTCAATGTCTCGCGGATTCGATCCCGGCCAACCGCCTTCGATGTAATGAATTCCAAAAGCATCAATTCGTTCGGCAACGCGGAGCTTATCCGCGACCGAAAAATTAATGCCTTCGCCCTGACTGCCATCGCGCAGGGTTGTATCGTAGATTTCCACTTCAGGTTTCATGACCAGCCCCGTTGCGCCGCTAGAAAATTGAAAATTATTTCATTCTGCTAAAGGTCGATTGCAAAATTTCCCAATCTTTTTTGCCTTTAACTTTTTCCTGGAGAGTAGCGTTGATTTTGGCTTCGTTCGCATTTTTGGTGGGGCGATTCACTTTGTAAAAAATGCCGAAGTACCCGGGAAATGCTTCTCCGGAAATTTTGTAAGCGGCCAGTTCGTTGGTCACGTCATGATCAGCCGGAACAGTATTAAATGCGCCGCCTTTGCGCGGATTGGCGGCGTCGAATGCGCCTTCATAAAATTCCACACATTCACTCAAACATTCGATCACGCTAAAACCATCGTGATCCATCGCGGCTTCCATCATTTGCAAAAGATGATTTACGTTCGTGGCGCTGGCGCGAGCGACAAATGTTGCGCCAGCGGAAATCAATTGTTTCATTGGATTGACTGGTTGGTCCATGGATCCCCAGATGTCGGTTTTACTTTTGAAACCGATCGGAGACGTGGGCGAAGTTTGTTTTTTGGTCAAGCCATAAACAAAATTATCCATGATAATATAAGTCATCTTGATATTTTTGCGCGCGGTGTGGTTGACGTGATTTCCGCCGATAGAAAAAGCGTCGCCATCACCGCCAAAAACGAACACGTGCAAATCAGGACGACTCAACGAAACGCCGCTGGCAAAGGGCAATGCGCGTCCATGAATATAATGAGCGCCGTGCGCCTGGACAAAATAAGGAAAGCGGCTGGAGCAACCGATGCCGGCGATGGTGGTGATTTTTTCATGCCAGATTTTGCGTTTTTCAATCAGCTTGAAATAAAGGGCGAGCACAGAAAAATCTCCGCAGCCCGGACACCAGGTAGGATGATCGGCCGCGACTTCTTTTTTGGTCAAGCCTTTGCGTTCGGAATCGGATAACGGTATGATCGGCGCGACGGAAGTGATATTTCCTTCGCGCGCGGGAATTTCAATTTTGGTTTCGTTCATAAAATTTTATTTTTTATTCCACGGGGAATTTTCTTCGCGCATCACGAATGCTTTGGGCAGATGTTCAGCTTCGGTGCGCACGGCATCGGCGAGCAATGATTTAAAATGTTGCGCGGCTTCGTCCAGCGAATCAAAAGCTACGTCGTGTCCGATGAAAGGCGGCGTGTCGTCAAAATTTTCGGAAACGCCCGTTCCGCGCGTCGGGCTGTAATCCAATTCAAAATTGCGGCGACCATACCAGGCATCAAGCATGCACACGCCGGAAGGCAATGGTTTGAAACGAAGCGTCGCTTCTGAAAATTCATCGGCGATTTCGCTTAAGAGTTCTTGCAATCGTTTCGGCGTTTTCATCTGTTCAAGCCGCTTTTTCGAAATTCTTCAATCAAAGTTTCTTCCTGATCGATCGCTCGATAAATTCGGAAACTTCCATTCAGTTCAATGGCGATTCTGTGACGGCGTGTTTCGATCCACCATGAACTATCTTCTCTAAATTCAATGCTGTCCGATTGCGGCAAATACATACGTCCATCAAATGATTTCGGTGCCGGATTTTTTTCTACCACCGGACAAAATTCGTTTTCCACTTCTTCCAAGGCGCGACAAATCAGCAGAAATGCTTCTTCCGCGTTTCTCGCTGGCTGCGCTTTCGCCAACCGTTGATAAAAAACTTCCAGTCGCTCGCGAATTTCCATTTTTTATTTGCAACAACATTTTTAACTCACAATTTCCGCAAACCGGTCGCGACGTTTGTTTTGGCTCGTTCCAGAATTTCGCGGACTTTAAAAGTCAGCCCATCGGTTTTCGTAATGCCCCGAATTTTCGGATCGCAAAAACGCGCGCGCAACAAACCGCCAAGCTGACCGTAGCCGTAAAGTCCTTCGTCATTCATTTCGACAACAAAGACGTTGTTAAAACCTGCAAAAATATTTTCCAGACCATTTGGCAGCGGGCTGATGTGTTTGATATGCAGTGACGAAACGCTGTCGCCCGCGGCGCGAGCGCGATCAACCGCTTCGCGAATCGGCCCTTGCGTCGAACCCCAGCCGACCAGCAAAACATTGCCTTCGCTCGGCCCGTAAACTTTTGGCACAGGCAATTCGGCGGCGAGCGTTTGCAATTTTTTGCGACGCTTGGCGACCATTTGCATGTGCAATTTCGGCGAGCCGGTGGGATGTCCGAGTTCATCATGTTCCAAACCGGTGACGATGGGATATTTTCCGCTTTGAATCCGAGTGCCCGGCGCAAGATGATTTGTCACGCTGCCCGAAGCAGAAAGATCGTACGGTTTGTGATCAGCGACGGGAGACAAATCCGGAGAAATATCCTGACAAATTTTTTCAAAGTTTGGTTCTTCAAAAGCTTCGATGCGGGTCGAGATGGCCTGATCGCTAAGAATCATCACTGGCACGCTATATTTTTTGGCGATGTTGACTGCTTCAATTGCTGTATAAAAACAATCCTCAACATCGGCGGGCGCCAGAACAACTCGCGGCGAATCGCCATGTCCGCCATAAACCGCAATGTTCAAATCGGATTGTTCAACATTGGTCGGCATGCCTGTCGAAGGCCCGCCCCGTTGAATATTGCAAATAATCACCGGCATTTCCGCCATGACCGCCCAGCCGAGCGCTTCCGTTTTCAAGGAAATTCCCGGCCCACTCGAACCTGTCACCGCGACGCGTCCCGCGTAACTCGCGCCAATCGCCATCGAGATGGAAGCGATTTCATCTTCGCACTGGATAAAACTTCCGCCGTATTTTGGCAGTTCGCGACGAAGCAATTCCATCACGTCCGACCACGGCGTAATTGGATAGCCCGCGCCAAAACGCACGCCAGCCGCGATCAAACCGTAGCTCAACGCTTCGTTGCCATTCATCACGACCTGGTGGCCGGTTTTTTTTTGGCTTTCGACAAATTGAAACGTTTCGATGATGTGGCCGAGAGAATGACTATAACCCGCGTGAAAAGCAGCCAGCGCATTTTTCAAAATGCTTTCATCCTTGCCCGCGAACCGTTCGGAAATTAATTTTTCTAGTTTCGGAACATTGAGGTCAAACATTTTTGCCACCAGCCCCAGCGTAAAAATATTTTTGCCTTTGTCCTTCGCGGTTCCGCCAATTGCTTCGACCGTCAAACCAGTGATCGGGACGCCGACATGATGATAATCTTTGGCCCACTCCTGACGCATTTCGACGTGGTCAGAATCGTAAAGAACAATCCCGCCTTTTTTTACCGAGTCGATGTGGTCTTCGTAGGAATGTTGATAAAACGCGATCAACACATCCGCTTCATCGCCGGAACTGAACACTTCACCCGAGCCAATACGAACCTGAAAAATAGATGGACCGCCCGAAATGGTGGACGGAATCGTCATGAACGTCATCACTTCCTGTTCGCTCCGGCCCGCCAGGCGCGCCAGAAAACCGCCGATCGCCTGAATGCCGTCCTGCGAGTTTCCCGCGATGCGAATAATCGCTTCGGGAATTTTGGAAATTTTAGGCGCGCCGGCCGCAGTCGGCGCGGTCAAAGTTGATTCAGTCATGTCAATAGTTTGATTTGATGCGTCGCGTCTTCACAGCGACAAATCGTGTGTAATGCAGATTGGACACTACCAGTTTGACTAAAACTGTCAAAAATATTTAAGACTCTGATGGCGAAAGAAGAGTCTTTAATTTTTTTGAGCGGCAAAATAAAATTCTCAGTGGTTTAACCGCCGAGCCGCAAAGGCGCAGAAAAGGCGATTTAGAATTTGCGATTTGAGGAAAGGCGCGACTTGCCCCGCTTCGGCTTTTTTAAATTTGTCATTCAGGAATTTTTCCTCTGCGCCTCTCCGTCTGCGGTAAAAAATTTAGTTCTCTTTGCGACTGGCCGCTTCTTTGGAACCTTTCTCATTCAAAAAAAACTCCAGCCCATCCGCGATTCCATGGCCGCATTTCAACTCACTGACAAAACCATTTTGTTTTCGCACCGCGAGTTTGACCGGTTCCACCGCATTGGCTGGCGCGATTAAATATTTTGCATGTTGCTGCAACATCATGGGCAGATCATTCCAATGATCGCCCGCCGCCAAAATATTTTCCGAATGGATTCCGAGCCGGCGCGCCAGTTCCTGCAAGGCCGTTCCTTTGTTGTAGGCGGCATGGCTGAAGCGCGCATAAACATCATTTCGCACCACGGTCAAATGCGGAATAGTTTTGCAGTATTGATTTAAAAATTCATGAATCGTGTCCGCGTCCGAATTTTTTTCGGCAATCAAACAAAACGGCGAATAAATATCTTCGTAAAGCGTCGCGGAAAAACGCTCGTTCACCCACGCCATTAAACGCGGGATGTCGGCGCGAACTTTCAAAAAAAGTTCCGCGTGCGCATGGCTGCAATCACGATTCCAATCCGCCAACTCGACATACTGCAAATTTTCGTGGCAATAAATTTCGCGCTCCACCAAAACTAAATAATCCGGTTTGACCGACAGATGCGCGCGCCCGAGCGCTTCCATTAAACTGGAAAGTTCGCGGCCCGTGTTGATGAGCCATTTCACACCTTGCGCCTGCAATTCACCAATGATTTTTTGCAGCCGCAAAGGCACCGGCGGATTTTCAAATTCGGCAAACAGCGTCCCATCGAAATCCGTGGAGATTAATTGAATGGGCAAAGTGGACTTTGGATTTTGGACTTTAGACTTTGGACTCATGAGTTGCGCGGCGATAGATTCCTGCGCTACGATTCATTGTCAAAATATTTATGAGCCTTCAGGAACAATTCGATGATGCCATGTTTGATTTCAGCACGGGCCAGACCGATGCGGCGATTGAAAAATTGCAGGCGATTCTCGCGCAAGACCCAAATTATTTCGACGCGCAACTTTCTTTAGGCGGCGCTTATTTTGCCAGAGGCGACTTTGCCAAAGCAATTGTCGAAGGCCACAAAGCGGAAAAAATGAAGCCGAACGAACAACTTGTTCACACCAATTTATCGCGCGCCTACATGAAAATCGGCGATAAAAAAACTGCGGAACATCACGGATTGCAGGCGCGCATTGCGTTGTGGAAAGGAAACATGACGGCGCCCGATCCAAATAAAAAATCGAGTGACGAATCCGAATTGGAAATGGCGCAGCCCAAACCGCCGCCAGTGAAAATGCCCGAAAAATTTCCCGACATGCCGTGGAAAAAGAAATCCACCGATTCTGGAAAGCACTAATACAGGCGCCGAAATTTTTAAAATCGTCGCAGCTATTGCCTCATCCAAATTGAATGCCCTGCGCGAGTGGCAATTCTTTGGAATAATTAATCGTCACGGTTTGCCGGCGCATATAATTTTTCCAACTGTCACTGCCACTTTCGCGGCCGCCGCCCGTTTCCTTTTCCCCTCCAAAAGCACCGCCGATTTCCGCGCCGCTCGTGCCGATATTAACATTGGCAATGCCGCAATCACTGCCGCAATTTGATAAAAATAATTCTGCCTCGCGCATTTCATTGGTAAAAATCGCCGAGCTTAATCCCTGCGGAACGGCGTTATGCTGCGTGATGGCTTCCTCCAATTTTGAATATGAAATCAAATATAAAATCGGCGCGAAAGTTTCTTCCTGAACAATTTTAAAATCCGCCTGCGCTTTGGCGATGCAGGGCGCGATGTAGCGTCCGCCGGGAAAATTTTTGCCCCGCAAGGGTTCGCCGCCATAAAGAATCTCTCCGCCTTCTTTGCGCAATTGCTGCAAAGCTTTTTGCATATTTTCGACGGCGGCCAGATTTATCAGAGGCCCCATCAAGGTTTTTGCCTCGAGCGGATGGCCAATGACAACTTGTTGATAAGCGGAAATTAATCCGTCCGTTAAATTCTGCTGAATGGATTCGTGCACAAAAACCCGGCGCGTTGAAGTGCAGCGTTGGCCAGCGGTTCCCACGGCGCCGAAAAGGATTGCGCGCGTTGCTAATTTTAAATCGGCGCTCGGCGTGACGATGATGGCGTTGTTGCCGCCAAGTTCCAGCAAAGTTCGGCCCAAACGTTTTTGCACAATTTCGCCCACTTGTTTTCCCATGCGCGTCGAGCCAGTCGCAGAAACAAGAGGAATGCGGTGATCGTGAATTAATTTTTCGCCCACAGTTTTTACGTCGCCAATCACCAGGCAAAAAATCGCGGGATCAATCTCATTGGCGCGACAAACTTTCTCGGCAATTTTAATGGTGGCAATGGCTGTGAGTGGCGTTTGTTCAGAAGGTTTCCATAAAGTCGAATCGCCGCAAACCACCGCCAGCGCACTATTCCAGGCCCAGACTGCGACAGGAAAATTAAAGGCGGAAATAATTCCCACAACGCCGAGCGGATGCCACTGCTCCATCATGCGATGTTGCGGCCGTTCTGAGGCAATCGTGAGACCGTAAAGTTGACGCGAAAGTCCGACGGCAAAATCACAAATATCAATCATCTCCTGCACTTCCCCTTCGCCTTCGGCCAGAATTTTTCCCGTTTCGAGCGTGACCAATTTGCCCAGATCTTTTTTTGCTTCGCGCAGCGCGTTGCCAAATTGCCGGATAATTTCGCCGCGTTTGGGCGGGGGAATTATTTTCCATTTTTCAAAGGCGGCTCGGGCGCGATTTACGGTTTGTTCGTATTGCGCGGAAGTCGCCGTTTTTACTTTAGCGATTATTTTTCCATCAATCGGCGAAACACTTTTGAGAATCGGACCGCTGCCCAGCCAGTGACCGCAAAAAACGCCTGCATTAATTTCCTGCAAACCAAGTTTTTTGAGCAACGCCCCGGTGGAATTTTGTGGATTCATTTTAAATTGGGAAAAGGAGGTTCTCCTCGCGCCCCATGCCAAAAACGAAGAATTTCTACTGTTTTATTTTTTTCCGAACCTTTGTAGAAAATGCGATAATTTGAACAAACAATTTCTCGTCGCCCTGAGTCGGAATGTCTTGGATAAGCCGGGCCAATCATGGGAAAAGAAGTTAAAAGTTTTACATGATCCAAAATCGCTTGCCCGACTTTTTCCGCTGCTGCTGGATTGTCGCGCGAAATATAAAGGAAAATTTCTCGCAAATCGGCGATGGCGGAATCCGTCCAGATTATTTTGAAATCCATGACGCGAAAAGTTTTTCGACTTCCGCATGACTTTTGACACGCCCCGCCGCCACATCTTCTTCCCCTTTGGAAATCGCTGCCAGGATTTCGACATCTTCAGCGATTTGCGCGATGGAAATATTTTCGGGAAGTTTATTGACGGCTTCGAGAACCAACTGCTTGTCTGTCATAAAGTATTTATAAATGTTTTTGAAGAAATTGGCAACCGAGGCTTTTAAACTTAAACCAGTTTCCGGCATTCCCCATCCAAAAGCCGCAATGCTTCTTCAATAATTTCGTCCTTCAAATCGAGAACCGGACGAAGCCGAATGGAACGTTCGCCGCAACGCACGACCAGCAATCCCCATTCGTAGGCCTCTTTCCAGAATTGATCGCGCGTTTCGCGATCCGGCAAAGTGAAGGCCAAAAGCAACCCTCGCCCGCGCACTGCCGAAATAATCTGCGGATATTTTTTGGCGATTTCTTCAAGTTCCTTTTTAAAATGGGCTCCTTTTACCCGCGCATTTTCAACTAACTTTTCTTGTTCAATAATTCGCAGATAATGTGTCGAACGAACAAAATCACAAAAATTTCCGCCGAAGGTCGAATTAATCCGGCCCGGAAAACGAAACACATTTTCTTTCACTTCATCAAGACGCGGGCCGGCCATCACCCCGCAAACCTGCGCTTTTTTTCCGAAGCAAAGTAAATCCGGCCGCACGTCAAAATGTTCGCAGCACCAGTTTTTTCCCGTGATGCCCATGCCGGTTTGCACTTCATCGAAAATAAGAAGAATATCATTTTCATCGCAAATTTTTCGAAGCGTTTGCAACCATTCACCGCGAAAATGGTGGTCGCCTCCTTCTCCTTGCAC
>JALYXC010000100.1 GCA_030947315.1 Verrucomicrobiota bacterium
ATCCAAAACTGGTCTGTCAGATTTCTTTTACGGAATGGACGCGCGATGATCATTTGCGTCATCCGGTTTTTCTCGGTTTGCGAGAAGACAAAAAAGCGTCGGAAGTCGGGCGGGAAATTCCTGTTTAATGTTGAACGAATATAATTTTATGAAACCAGAAACTAATCAGGCTCAGGACAAAACCTCCAAATCGAATTCGCCCGCCGCGACCCCAAAGGAAGACGGGAAAAAAAATAACCAAAAAAAAGGGAACGATTGGTTTCACAAATTCGCGCACCAATCTTCCAAGATTGTAGGAAGCCCCTGGGCTTTTTTTATAGCGGTTTTGATCCTGCTTATTTGGGGTATACTCGGTCCCGTTTTTGGTTTCTCGGATACCTGGCAATTAGTCATTAATACCGCTACGACGATTATTACCTTTCTAATCGTATTCCTGATTCAAAACACCCAAAATCGCGACGCCAAAGCCATTCATTTAAAACTCGACGAGTTGCTGCATGGCGTAAAAGGTGCGCGCAATAAATTAATTAATCTGGAAAATTTTTCCGAGGAAGAAATGAAACAATTGCAAAAAGAATTTGAACGTCTCCGTCAAGCGCCTTCCCAAGAACCGAAGTCAACCAAGCCGGAAAAATAAATTCTGAATCAAAAATCGCTGATCTATTCCTGCCATCGGGAATGACAAATTTTGCTGTGCGGAGGCCCCAAGCAGCGATAAAAATAAAACAGAAAATTTTTATGAATACTCATTCCGGCAAAAATGAATCAGTCTGGATGGCGACCGCTGCCCTCCAAAAATTTCCTTCTCTTTCCGAAGACACCACTTGTGATGTTTGTATCGTGGGCGCCGGCATTGCAGGAATTTCCACGGCCTATCAATTATCGCGGGAAGGCAAATCCGTCGTGCTGCTGGATGACGGCCCGATTTGCAGCGGCGAAACTGAACGGACCACGGCCCATCTTACGAACGCTTTGGATGATCGTTACTTTGAAATCGAACGCCTTCATGGTGAACGCGGCGCGCGACTCATTGCCGACAGCCACACCGCCGCCATCGCGCGAATCGAAGCCAATGTGCTGGAAGAAAAAATTGAATGCGATTTCGAGCGGCTCGACGGTTTTCTTTTTGTTCCGCCGAATCAATCCACCGGAATTTTGGAAAAAGAATTGCAGGCCTGCCATCGTCTTGGGCTGACGGATGTCGAATGGGCCGAACGCGCTCCGTTTTCAGAATTTAACACCGGTCCTTGCCTGCGTTTTCCGCGCCAGGCGCAATTTCATCCGCTAAAATATTTAAATGCGCTCGCTCAGGCCATTGTTCGCGGGGGCGGAAGAATTTATGCCGAAACCCATGTTGAAAAAATCGAAAGCGGTTCGGCGGCGCGAGTCATTGTGGCCAATGGAAAAGTCGTCACAGCGAGCGCTGTTGTGGTCGCAACCAATACGCCGGTGAACGATTTAGTGGCCATTCACACGAAGCAAGCTGCTTATCGCACCTACGTCATTGGCGCGCAAGTTCCCGTGGGCTCAGTGAGCAAGGCGCTTTATTGGGACACGCTGGAGCCGTATCATTATGTTCGGCTCCAAACTCTACGGGAGGCCAGCGGCGAATCTGGCGAGATGTTGATCATTGGCGGAGAAGATCACAAAACAGGCCAGCCGGGCGAATTAAGCGCGCCATTTATGAATCTGGAAAAATGGGCGCGAACCCGTTTTCCGATGATGGGAGAAATTGAATTTCACTGGTCCGGTCAGGTGATGGAGACTAATGATGGCGTCGCTTTCATCGGCAAAAATCCGATGGATAAAGATAATATTTTTGTGGTGACGGGTGATTCCGGCCAGGGGATGACTCACGGAACCATCGCTTCCATTTTGTTGACCGATTTAATTCTCGGTCGTGAAAATGAATGGTCAAAAATTTACGATCCATCTCGGGTGACCCTTCGAGCGGCGGGCGAATTTGCCAAAGAAAATTTAAACGTCGCCAAAAAATATGGCGAATGGATCACTCCTGGCGAAGTGGATTCCGCTGAGCAAATCTCGTCGGATGCGGGCGGCATCATTCGACGCGGCTTGACTAAAGTGGCGATCTATCGCGATGAAGCCGGACAATTGCACGAACGCTCGGCGATTTGTCCGCATCTCGGCTGCATTGTGCATTGGAATGGCGTTGAAAAAACCTGGGATTGCCCTTGTCATGGATCGCGATTTGACAAATTTGGAGTCGTTGTGAACGGCCCCGCCATTCATGATTTGAAAATAATTGCCGCGTTACAATCGAATTAATTTTTGGAAGTTCGCGCTTTCCCCTGCCGATTGCGCCGTTTCACTCGACAATTTATTTTGGCCCTAATAAATAATATTCCCATTTTTCGGGTCACATTTTAATTTCAAAAATGGCTCCCATCCGCTTCTCGGCAGAACGATTGCTTCAAAATAAAAAAGCCGCGCCACTGAACACGCATATTAAAAAACTTCTTGCCTGCCGGCGTTGTCCGCAAATGCAAAAACCGGTCGTCAGCGGCGGCGCGATTGTAAGCAAAGTGATTTTGATCGGCCAGGCGCCCGGCGACAAGGAACCACTTCTCGGAAAACCTTTTGCCTGGACGGCCGGAAAGACTTTGTTTGGCTGGTTTGAAAAGAGTTGCGGGCTGAACGAAGCACAATTTCGTTCGCTCATTTACATGGCCGCCGTTTGCCGTTGTTTTCCGGGAAAAAATCCGACTGGCGGCGATCGTGTACCGAACGAAAAAGAAATTCAAAACTGTTCGAGCTGGTTAAAAAGTGAATTGGAAATTTTACAGCCTCAATTGGTTATTCCCGTCGGCAAACTCGCCATCAGCCAATTTTTGCCCGCCTCGAAATTGGATGAAATTATCGGCCGCCAATTTCCCATTACGTTTCGCGAACAATGTTTTGATTTAATTCCCTTACCGCATCCCAGCGGCGCGTCTCCCTGGCATCGTATCGAACCAGGAAAAACTTTACTGGAAAAAGCGCTTCGCCTCATCGACCAACATCCCGCCCTGAAAACAATTCAAATTTTAAAAGAGAGCCAATGAAAAAAATCCAATTTAGAAAATTTATTTTCCAGAACCGAATTTAGTTTATTTACGCTGAAGCCGATAAATCTTTTAAATCAGCGCGGATTTTTTCATAGGAAGTATTGAAAGCCAGAACTTCCGGATTCGGCGCGATCCCCCAGCTTTTGCAGGCGTCGCGATAAATCTCCGGCCACCAATTGCGGTGTTGCGTGAGGCCTGCGTCCCGCCAGTTTTTCCAGTTGAGCAAAACTTTAGACCAGCATTGGTCTCCATATTTTACGCCGGATTTTGCGTCTTTAAATTCCTTCAAATACCAATCGCGACCGATGCGCGCGTGCAAAACTTCATCCGCCCAATCGTAATCCTGAAATAAACCGGAGAGCGGATTGTGGGACGCGAGAGCCACCTCCCATTCATAACGCTTGCCGTTTTTTGGCATCAATCCTTGTTCAATAAAATATAAAACACCGTGTCGTTCCATCGGCGTGAGTTGCGTGTTGAGCGCAAGCGACCAGGTGAAATTCACCATTACTTTGCGCCAGTCCACTTCGAGATTGGTGAAACCAACTTCGCCCATCATGGCGTGACGCGCTTCGTCCCAAAGTTGGCGCGTCATGTCGCGATAATAATCCCACGGTTTGCCGGGCGTTTCGACGATGATGCTCGCCATCATTTCCGGCACATCAATTTCGCGCAGCCGTTTGTAAAACATCATCAGCGTTTTGGCCTGCGCGGGAAATTTTTCATCGTAAAGAAAAACTTCGGCATTGACGCCCATATTGTAAGGATCCGAAAAACGCGCGTCGCGTTTCGGAACTTTGTCGTATTGAAACGGCATGGTTGAATACTTTCTGAACGCGGAACCCGGAACGGAGAATCCGGAATTTTCTCCGCCCCGCGTTCCGTGTTCCGCGTTTTTTTCTGAACCGTCCACAGCACCGGCCGCCGCCAGGCAATCGTCGAGAAGCGCGAGCCAACTTTTCAACTCGGACCTCGAAACTCGGAACTCAGAATTTTCCGCGTTCCGCATTCCGCGTTCCGCGTTTTTTCCAAAAGCAATCATGTCGTCCACGTCCAGAAGCGCAAAGCGACAGAGCCGCACCGAAGGCGCATCGGCCAAAGGATTGGTTTCTTGACGATGCCGTTCCAAAACGATTTTTAAAGCGGGCATGGCTTTATCATAAATTCCCAGCACCAATTCCTCCGTCGTCGGTGACGCCAGAATTTCGTCAAAAAAGATTTCGAGATTTTTGTCAGGAACAACATCGAGGCCGAGCGGCGGTTCGCGCATTTCGCCGACGCGTTTGGCAAAGGCGGTGACGTGCTCGGCGCAAAGA
>JALYXC010000343.1 GCA_030947315.1 Verrucomicrobiota bacterium
AAAGTTTGGAAGATGCCGCTTCTCGAGTTCAATTTTTTGCCGCGCAAAGTTTGGGAAAATTAAAAAGTAAGGAAGCCCTTGAACCTCTTCTTCAGATGCTCCAGCGAAATGCCGATCAGGATTCATACCTTGTCCACGCCGGAGTTTGGGCTTTGGTGAACATTGGCGATCTGGCGGGGATCCAAAGAGCGGCGAAGGACAAAAATATTTCGGTGCGCCGCGCTGCGCTGCTTTGCCTCAGGCGAATAGCCAACCCGGAAATTGCGCAGTTCCTTTTCGATGCCGAACCCCAATTAATTCTCGAAGCGGCCCGCGCCATCAATGATGTTCCAATTAATCCCGCCCTGCCTCAACTGGCGGCTTTTTTAAATCTGGATGCGCAGCTCTCCAAGCTGAAACCCGCTGAGCAAGCACAGATTTTGCGCCGCGCCATCAACGCGAATTTCCGCTTAGGTCAAGCCACTAATGCCGAAGCGCTTTTTCGCTTCAGTCAGAACTTGACGGAATCCGGCTCCGCTCAAAAAAAATCGGAAGCAATGCGCGTCGAAGCTTTGCAGGCGCTCTCTGATTGGGCCAATCCCAGTCAACTTGATCGCGTGATGGGACTCTGGCGGCCTTTGCCGAAACGCGAAATTCAAATCGTGCAAAAAGCATTTCGGCCCGCTCTGCAAAACGATTCTAAAAAAGTTGTTATAGCTATGATCGGTTGCGCGCGAAAATTGGAACTCAAGGAAATTTCCCCGGAACTGTTTAAAATTTTTCAAAATCCGAAATCTCCCACGGACGTTCGCATCGAAGCTTTGCAAACTTTGGCGGCTTTTAAAGATCAACAACTTCCGTCAGCCGTTGCTCTGGCTTTATCCGACGAAAACAACGACGTGCGTCGCGAAGGAATAAAATGGATTGAACAGATTGATGAGAAGGAGGCCGCGCCGTTTCTGGAAAAATTATTGCGGACGGAAAAAGACTTGAAATTGAACCAAACGATTTTTGCCACGCTCGGACAATTAAAAAATTCCTCGGCTGATGAAGTTATTATTGGTCAATTGGAGCTGATGCTGGCGGGAAAGATTCGTTCAGAGTTGCAACTCGATTTGCTCGAAGCGGCGGAAAAAAGAAATTCGCCGCAAGTCAAAGCGAAATTAAAACAATACGAGACAATTCTCTCACCCACAGATGCATTGGCGCATTATCGTGTCGCGTTGAGCGGAGGCGAGGCAGCGCTGGGAAAAAAAATATTTAATGAACGCGAAGATGTCGCTTGTCTTCGCTGTCACGCCATCAAAGGTAAAGGCGGCACGGTTGGGCCGGACCTGGCGGGCATTGCCACGCGGCATCCGCGCGAATATCTGCTGGAATCTCTTCTTTGGCCGAACAAACAAATTGCGCCCGGTTTTGAAAGTGTGGCTTTAACTTTGAAAAATGGAAATTCGTATGCCGGCACGGTTAAAAGCGAAATGGAAACAGAACTGATTTTAAATTCACCGGAAGACGGAGTTTTGAAACTAAATAAAAGAGATATTATCAAGCGCGACCGCAATTTATCACCCATGCCCGAAGGTCTGGACAAAATGATTTCCAAACGCGACTTGCGCAACTTGATGGAGTTCCTTTCCACTTTGAAATAAAATGAGAGAACAATGTTTAATGAGATTGGAAAATACTCTCAGAACACGCCGCTTCTTTCTGCCGAATGTCGGACGGAAGTAGCATGACCGGGCATAACAAATTTTGTCGAAAGAATTTTAGCCGGGCAAGCGGGCAAGAAAGGATGAAAAAAGGAAATTTTTCACATTTTCCTTGAACTTTGCTTAAGACTGTGGTTGAATCTCACTATGAAAAAACTTCTCGGCATATTAGCCATTTTATTCTTAGTGACTTTCCTTGCGCCTTCAGTTTGGGCGAAGGCTTATCCCTTTGCCAATCCTGGCGTCATCACGATTAACGATTCCACGAGTCCTCCCACGAAAGCCAGCCCTTATCCCTCTACTATTTCCGTTAGCGGTATTCCGTCCAATGAGAAGATTGATAAAATCACAGTCACCCTCCGAAGTCTTTATCACTCGAAACCGAGCGACATTGATATTCTGCTCGTCGGACCCGGCGGCGAAAATATCATTCTTTTTTCCGATGCGGGAGGAACGACTACTATTTCCGAGGTGACGCTAACTCTCGATGATGATGCGACAAATGGGTTGCCTTTAAATGGCCCGATTGTTCCCGGAACTTTTCAGCCGTCCAATTACGGAGTAGCAATGGATACTTTTCCCTCGCCCGCGCCCGCTCCTTCGTCGGCGGCGAATTTGTCCGTTTTCAAGGGAACCGATCCCAATGGTCTCTGGCGTCTTTTCGTCGTTGACGATGCTGCGGGAGGTTCGGGGTCCATCGTGGGCGGTTGGAGTATGACGATTAGAACCGCGACAACATTTTCTAATCCTGGTTTTATTAGAATTAGGGATGCCTCCAGCGCCACCCCTTATCCTTCCTTCCTTCAGGTCACGGGTCTGGTAGGGAAAGTCATAAAAATGACCGCCACGCTCAATGACTTTGCGCACACCCATCCTGACGATGTGGATATCATGTTGGTGACTCCATCTGGAAATCGTAATTTGTTGCTGATGTCCGACGCGGGCGGAAGTATGGATGTAACCAATAAAACTTTTACCTTCGATGATTCCGCAGCCGCTCAAATGTCCAACCTCGGGCCACTGACCAGCGGAACTTTTCTCCCGTCTAATTTTGGATCCGGGGCCGATCCTTTTCCCCCCTTCGCGCCCGTTCCTTCCTCGGCCACCAAGTTATCTCATTTCAATGGAATTGATCCCAATGGGATTTGGGATCTGTACGTGGTGGACGATTTGTCCGGGGGCGACGGTGTGATTCTCAATGGATGGAGTTTAAGCATCGTTACGGAACCGCCACCGCCGGTTATTATCAATCTCAGACGAGATAGCGGAACTTCTTTTGCATTTGGTTGGCTCTCAGTCGTAGGAGTGGTTTACCAACTTCAACTCACCTCTGACCTGAGCCGCCCGGATTGGAGACCGACAGGTGGTAACCTTGTCGGAAATGGAAGCATCATCCCAGCAAGCATTGGGATACCGCCTAACGTCGTTTCGGAATTTTACCGAGTGGTGGCGTTCTGATGTCAGAAAAATTTCCGCTCCGTTTTCAGCCGATGATTGTGCAGCCGTTCCGTCGGCGCCACGCCGACTGGATTGGGCCTTTGAGGTTGCTTTGAAATTCGGAAGGTTTCCTTTCGCTCGGGTGTTCGGCGCGACGCCGAAACCAGCACGCGGGCCGTGCGCTCTCTCCATTTGAAAAATGTTTCTGGGTAGCACAGGCGACTCGCCTGTGCCGTCCGGCGACCCGCCGGACGGAATGACACAGCGCTTCGAGCCAAGGAAAACGAGCT